>SYCR01000040.1:0-8606 GCA_005786885.1 Actinomycetota bacterium
GATTCTGGATCGAGTTGGAAACCACGGGAAAGTGCGAGGAATTGGTCCTCAGTATCTGTCGCTGATGATGGCACTGTGATGGTAGCAACTGTTGCTGGCGGTGGCGTTTACCTCTCCTCAGATACTGGGGAAAGTTGGAGTTCCATTACAGGTGTTGCGAGACAAACGTGGAACTCAGTCTCGTGTGATGCAACGTGTTCAAAATTTGCAATAAGTAGCCTTGGGGGATCGCTCAATTTGCTTTCAAGTCAGGGTGTGGCACTAGCCGAACCGGTGACCCTGGCCAGATTGAGCACAGTGACGCTAAACAGCCTGGGTCCTCAGATCATTGCTGGCGCGACAACGGGAGGCTTACGAAGAAGCCTGGATTCAGGCGCTAATTGGACCCAACTTACAAGAATTGTGCTTTAAAAATGCGGTGGGAAGTACTCTGTTTAATGAAGATATCGACCTTAGCAAGCAAACTAATCATGGATCTAGAGTAAAATTCAGTCATGAAAAACTCAAAAATACTAATTAAATTTAGTGATGGAGTTTCTCGTATCAAAAAATTGGTTACCAGGGAACCTGAAGTTCAGAGTGAAACAGAGATTCTTTCGGAAGCGAAACTAGTAGGAATGCATCGCCGAAATGTAGTAATAACTTTAATAATCCCCGTTTTATTTTTTGGTGCCATCTCACTTGGTTTGGATCGTCCACAAAAAGCCAAAGAAATTCCATGCCAAGGAGTAACAAGTCAATTTACATTGACAGAGCAGCCAGTGATTATTCCGGCCAGCACATCACGCGCAATTAAGGGTCCTGAAGGATACTCAATGATGCGTACTTACTCTGTAGCTGGACAAGCACTTGACACTATTCCATTAGGTTACACAACCACTGATAAACCAAGTTCAGATCTACGTGCTATTCCATTAACAGATATTGTGAAACTAACTGATGACGCAGATCTTGAGGCGCAACTTCGTCAAGTTCGAAATCTTTCATATGCAATTCGATACAACGGTGAAATTGCATCAGCAATTCTTTCAATGACAGCACGCGAAGGAACAATTGCAACTTGGATTGCTGCACAGAGAATTTTAGGTGTCGATGCTGATTTCTTTTACAATGAACCGACAGTAAGTGAGCTTGCTGATTCAATTGCAGGATCGGCCAGCACCGGCGCTTGGCCATTTGATGATGTCGGGCCTGGGGCACTTGCTTCCACTGCGACTATTGATGGTGATGCACTACATGTTTACGTAATCACCACTCGCGAAGGCTTTGACAAAGATGATGTAACTAAAGGTAAAAACTTAGAAAAATCTGTTAGCCAAGCAGCTAAGAATCAAAGAATTACTGTGACTTACCCTGGTGGCGAAGTCCGCGGTGTCACCTCAGATAATGGTGATGTTTGCATTCCTGTTCCATGGACAACAGGCAAGAACTTGCCTCAGCTTCGCGTTACTTGGCAGATGACTGTTCCGGCCGGAACTATTCTTTTTAACTCTAAAGAGTTCACAGATGGAGATCGTTATGCACTCCTTGATAACGCAGAAATTACCTTAAATGCAATTGCCCTACCTGTTGCAGCCTCTGTGATTTGGAGTTCGACCTCATGAGCGATGACTTGAACAAAAAAGATTTAGACAACAATGGAATTGATGATGAGATTGATGATCTAAAAGAAGATCTCGAGGAGATGCAGGAAGAGATGCAGGAACGGATAGAGAAGCTAACTCTTTCCCAACGCTCTAAATCTATTGGTGCGATCTCCGGTTTGATGCAAGAGAATATGACCCAGTTGGTTTCATTTGCTGGCGTTCTTTACCTTTTAACGCGACTTATCGCGATCAGTGGCCGTTCAGCCCCAACAGCACTTTCTTTCTTATCGGCCCAGGGAATTAGCCAGACCGTAACTGGTGCAATTGTTCAAGCGTTGCCGATTCTTTTATTGGCTGGGGCAACTGGATTCACGATCACGGCAATTACAAATATCACTGATAAACCTGCATCTAAGAATTCAAGAATTTGGATTTCAGTTGTTGCTTGGTTCTTAGTCGCAACCGTTGTTCCATCCCCACTGGCTTGGAATGGCGCAGTTGCAGTTGTTGCTTTTGCTGCAGCTGGAGTTTTAATTGCATACACAGCAGTCACAACTTGGACTAACAATTTAGAAGATTGGCCACATCCATTCCAATTCTTAATTCTTTATTTTGGTTTAGTAATGGCAGTGCAATTAGTCGCAGATGATCAAGTTTGGCTAGCGCCAGAGCGTTTACAAATCGTTTCTTCTGCAGATGCCCTTATTGCAGTTCAAGGTGTAGAAAAAGGTGATCAAGCCTCCACACTTGTTGGATATGTACTAGATGGAAATGGCGATGATTGGGTCAGTATTTTGCTGGAACAACCTCGAATTGTTCTTCGAGTAAAGAGTGACACTATTTTGCAAAGAAGTGTTTGTCGTTTGCCTAACTCAAATCGCGAAGTCCCACCACTATTTGTTTCATTAACGCAAAGATTTCAGAGTGAAAAAACTCGTCGAATTGAGGATGTAGTTCCGCTCTGTTAATTGTTTAATTTGAATTGTTCCGTTTCAAATAAGTAAAGGTGCACTTAATTTCTAAGTGCACCTTTACTTTTAAACTACCCCTTGGAGGGTTTACAAATTACTTCTTCTTGTAACCTGAAGGACAAGCAGCTGTTGTAACTTTTTTAGTTATTTTGCCTTTTACACAGGTGATCACTTTCTTTGGTGCGACCTGCTTGGCAGGTGCAGCATTTGCAGCGCCTGGCTTGTAATTCTTATTCATCATAACTGTCAACTTAGGCTGTGAGTATTTGAATCCAGTTACGTTGATGAAGATCACATTGTTTTTAACTGTGATGTTTTTCTGGCCAACATTTGTTCCACTAGCATCACTAGTGACACTTACTTCAAGAGCAGTGGCGGCATCATTTGCATTTTGCAATCCCCAAAGCAGTTTTGCATCTGCTGCAGGAATTCTTGCTTTATAGAAGCCGATATTTTCGGTAACGCCGTCAGGAGCGAAGTGAGGAGCTGCGACAGTCCAGACCATGCTCTTGGTCTCTGCGTTCCAAACAGGAGTGCTCAACTTGCAACCACCATTTGAGGCCACAGACATTTCTCCTGAGATTCCATCGATACCAAATCCGCTTGCATCATCATTTGATGGAACAATAATTACCAACATTTGAACGGTGCTTGCAGTTGCCTTGCCAGTTTCGCCTTCGCACTGTTTGGTGCTTGCTTGTAGTGAAGTTGATACTGGAGATCCCTCAACTAACAAGGTATTTCGAGTTGCATCGCCTGTGGCATCAACTGAAATGTCATTAGCAATAGAAACCGATACACCATTCTTAAATGGTCCTACACGCACTTTGATCGATACAAATATATTTCGATCTAGTGGAGCTTGGTAGGTGTTAGCACCGACTTGTCCAGCCATTGAAGTTTTGTTTGTTGCATCAACTTTAACTGGAAGGACATCAATCATTACCCAGTTAACAAATTCATTTGCAGTTTTTGCGTTGATATAAAGGCCGTCATAGCCATAAACCGCTAATCCATTAACAGCCCAATTCTCATGAGTCCATCTTCCGTCAATTCCAGCGCGAGGACTTGCCTCAGTCGTGGCAAGAGGAGTTGGAATTACGGGTGCTGCTGGTGCTGGTGCAGCTGCAGCAGTTTTGGTATCAGCTGTTGCAGGTGCAGCCGTTGAAGTATCGGTAGCAGCTGTTGCAGGTGCAGCAGGTGCAGGTGCTGCTGTTACCGGAGTCGCTGTTCCAGAGGCAACCCAAGCCAATGGGATAGCCGCCCCTGCATTAAGGGAAACGGATACAGATTCAACACAAAAATCTTGAGCGGCTGTGGTACAAACTGGCCAACTCGTTTTTGGAACTCTCAGTGCCGCGTTTGCAGTGGTAGGAGTTATAAGCGCTCCGACCAAAGCGATCATTGATGTAACAATTGTAAATTTTCTCACTTAAATCCTCCAAGGGTTATTTCATCATCTGATGATTCAAATAAACGTGATGCCTATTTGACTCTCAGCAAGATCAATGTTACCCCCCAATGGGGTAATTGGAAGAAGCCTTAGGTAGGGTAATCCCAACTCAAAATCAGGTCAAAAATGCAGGTTTAGGGCGATTTAGTGATCGGAAAGCGAGGCAGCGCCTTGGTTTTGGCTATTTGAAGTATTAAATCGATATCCAACGTGTCGAACGGTGCCGATAAGGGCTTCATGCTCTGGACCTAATTTTGCTCGCAAACGTCGGATATGAACATCGACAGTTCTAGTGCCGCCAAAGTAGTCATATCCCCAAACTTCTTGTAGTAATTGTGAACGAGTGAAAACGCGTCCTGGATGTTGTACTAAATATTTTAGAAGTTCAAACTCTTTATAAGTTAAATCTAGTGAACGCCCTTTTATTTTCGCTGTATAAGAATGTTCATCGATTGCAATTTCACCACCGCGAATTTCAACAGATGCAGGATTTATCTCACGCTGCAAATCTAAATACTTAGTAATTGCAAGGCGAATTCGAGCATCTACCTCTGCAGGTCCAGCAGTATCAAGAATTACATCATCAATCGCCCAATCTGCTGCAATTGCAGTGAGGCCACCTTCAGTAGTAACTAAAATAATTGGTGCACCAACGCCAGTTGTATTAAGTAAGCGAGTTAAATTTTTTACTGCACCTAAATCACGTCGACCATCAACAATTAACAAATCAATTGATGGCGCATCAAGTAAAACACTTACCTCAGCTGGAAGGATTTTTACTTGGTGCTGCAATAAAGACAAAGAGGGAAGCACTTCGGCGCTGCTATTGCGCGAATTAGTCAGCATCAGCAATTTGGCCATTGATGCTCACCTCAACTTCCTGTCGTATCCCTGACTAGTCCCTAATTTATCGATCTAAAAGTTACGCATAAAGGACCCGGGTTGGCTGCTTCGTCGCAACTTCCAGGTCCTACATGCGCAACAATACTCCCGTGGACAACCTGCTGGTACTCATCGCAATTTTGGCTTTGGCCACCGGGTACGGTTTTTATTTTCGGGCGCGCACTGGCCGGTTAAAGGCCACGACGAAAAAGGAATCCACTTCAGCAACCCGTGCCATAACCGCAGGTGAAATGGGTGCCGAATTTGGTTCAGTGGCAACGCTGCTGCAGTTCTCCTCAGCGTTTTGCGCCCCATGTCGCACCACAAAAGTGCTGCTTCGCGAAGTAGCAAATGAGAATCCTGGTGTACTCCATGTAGATCTGGATGCGGAGTCCCAGTTGGATTTAGTCCGCCGACTAAAAATTATCTCCACCCCAACTACTTTGATTTTGGATGCTAATGGCGTCGAAGTGGGCCGAGCGGTTGGAGCGCCAAGACGCGAGCAGGTGACCGCTGCTTTACACGCTTTGAGGTAGGCCAAAAGATCGCACGCTGCAGGAAGGACCTACTAGCATCAAAGTGAGTAGTTGCAATTCGTTCGCAAGTGGCTTAATCGAGTAAACAAAAGTAACCTTAACCTATGTTTTCGAGGAGATACACGCTAACTAAGCGCCGCACCATTGATTATGGTCGCATCTCCACCTCGCGTTGTCGCTAAATCTCCCAACACTTTGAGTGTCGTGTGCCCGCGTTAGCGGCTTGCTAATTTTTATCCCCCAAAATTATTCAAGGAGACTTATGTCTAATGTTTCTGTACAAATAGATGCACGTGGAGCACGATTCAGTGCCCTAATTACTGCAATTGTTTTTTCTGTCGCGTTGTTAACCCAATCTTCCGCATTAATCCTTTGGCAAGCAGCAGTATTTGCAATTGGTGCATTTCGCGGTCCGCAATTCACTCCTTATGCATTAATTTTTCGTACTTTAGTTAAGCCTCGCTTGAAATCTAATCCAGTATTTGAAGATGTGCGCCCACCAAAATTTGCACAAGCAGTTGGCTTAGCTTTTACAATCGTTGCACTTGTTGGATCATTTGCAGAGTCAGCTGCCGTATTTTCTGTTGCAGTTGCATTTGCTCTAGCAGCGGCATTCTTAAATTTTGCGTTTAATTATTGCTTGGGCTGCCAATTTTATTTATTAGGCGTACGCATAGTTAGTCCACGAAATTCAAAAACAACTCTCGGCGTCTAGTAGTGCTACGTTTTTCCACTGCAGTACCAGTAGGCTTAGCGTATGACAGATGAATTACGCGATCGCGGGTTGCGATTAACCCCACAACGCGAATTAGTTTTAGCTGCCGTACGCGAGTTAGGTCATGCTAATCCAGAAGAAATTGCAGAGGTAGTTCGATTAAAGCATCCAGGAATTAATCTTTCTACTGTTTATCGGAATCTTGAAACACTAGAAAATGTTGGGTTAGTTATTCATTCGCATTTAGGTCATGGTGGAGCGACTTACCATGCAGCTGAGGATATTAATCATTTACATTTAGTTTGCGGAAAATGTGGTTCAGTTGGCGAAGCGTCAATCGAAACCGCCGCACAATTTGTCAACGTAATTGCCGATGATTACAGTTTCAAAACAGATGTAACTCATTTTGCTATCCACGGAACATGCTCACGTTGTCTTGAAACTCTTTAAAAATGTCTGCAGTTTTAAATGAAGAAGGTCCCGACAAAGGTGCAGTTTGGCATTTTGGGGAACCAAATAAAGAACAAAAAGCGCTAGAAGCAGGAAAAGCTTGGGCAGATTTATCACACTTGCCCGCCTTGGCAATTACCGGTGCTGATCGTTTAACTTGGTTGCACGCTTTAACAACTCAACATTTAGAAAAATTGCAGCCAGGTGATTGGAAATCAGCTTTAATTCTTGATCCACAAGGCCACATTGAAGACCAATTTGTTTTAGTTGATGATGGCGAGATAACTTGGTTATTTACCGAAAGCTCACGTGTGTCAATATTGGAAAAGTATTTAAACTCAATGAAATTTATGTTGCGAGTCGAAGTTCGGGATGCAAGTCATGAAGTGGCATTACTTCGCGCACCTGGTATTGAAAATGAAATAGGTGGGCCATATGCGCTTGTCCTTCGAACAGAACTTTTGCAAATAATGGAAACTTTTAATACGACTTCAATGCAGGTAGGAAGTTGGGCGCTTGATGCCATACGCGTTGCTTCTGGTCGTCCAAGACTAGGCTTTGATACTGATGCAAGAGCCATTCCCAACGAATTGGGAATGTTGAATAAATCGGTGCATATGAAAAAGGGTTGTTATCGAGGGCAGGAGACTGTCGCCAAAATCGCTCACCTAGGAAAACCTCCAAGACGCTTAACGATGCTCCATTTAGATGGCTCTGGCGTCACTCTACCAAATCCAAGTAGTCCAATTGTTTACAATGAAAAAGAGGTTGGGTATTTAGGAACAGTTGCTAGACATTATGAATTAGGAACGATTGCTCTTGCGGTAATAAAGCGAGCGATTCCAGTTGATGCGATTCTTACTGTTGATGGAATTCCAGCTTCACAAGAGTTGATTGTTCCTGCAGAGTAAGTCGAAAAATCATGCAAACACTTTCACAATTATTTGTTGTATCTATTGCAGCAGTTATAATTATGATTGTTTTGAAGAGGCTTTAATAAACTAGCGCCTGAATATCAGGTTCAATAATTTCAGCTAAAAATGATGCAGCACCAGCAATTTTTATGCCGGCAATTAAATCTTTTTCGTTAATGCCTCTACGTACCGCACACTGCGTGCATAAAGTAACTTTTCCACCTGCAATTATGGCTGCCAATAAATCAGCTAGAGGAGCGGCATGTGGTAAATCAAACTCTTGCGCTTTACCAGGGAGTGCAAACCAAGACGCTTCACCAGTTAGCCAGAGTGAAGTTAAAACACCTGATGCAACTGCTGTCGCTGCAACAGTAAATGCTTGCGCACATCTTTCCGCATCATCAATTCCGGCAATGCATTTAATTACTAATCCCCGTTGTGCCATGAGGTAAATCTACTCTGATGGCTCTAGGCTGTGCCAATATGGAGTTGATTTTTGCAGTCATCATCGTTGCCGCTGCGGCCTTTATTGCGCTTCTACTAGTCGGAAAGTCGAGTAAAGGGCTCCGTTCTTTTTTGCGTGATAAGAAGTGAAGGGATTGAGTAAATGAGAACTTTTTCAATTCCAGAGGGTTTGCATCCTGAGTTAAATCCGCTGGCTTGGCTGGTTGGGACTTGGCGGGGGAAAGGCCAAGGAGAGTATCCAAATATCGAGAACTTCCAATTCGCTCATGAAGTCACTTTTAATCATGATGGTCGTCCTTTTCTTTCGTACTTTTCGCGCTCATGGTTAATCGATGATGACAACGAAATAATTGCTCCTGCTGCACAAGAAACTGGATTTTGGCGGATAAAACCCAACAATGTTTTAGAAGTCGTTATTTCACACAGCACTGGAATTTCTGAAGGCTGGGTCGGTCGATTTGATGGTCCAAAAATTCAATTAGTTATGGATCAAGGCTACAGCGCTCCAACTGCAAAAGTTGTTACCGCAGGAGCACGATTGTATGGCTTAGTCGAAGGGGAACTTTTCTACGCATATGACATGGCCGCTGAGGGACAAACTTTGCAAGCGCATATCTGGTCAACTCTTCCACGA
>SYCR01000041.1:0-22207 GCA_005786885.1 Actinomycetota bacterium
AAAAAAGCACCAGCAAAGAAGAGTGCTAAGTAATTTTTAGCAGTTCAAAATTATTATGAGTTCGCCCGCCCCTGAATTACTTCCAGAGGGGGGGTTTACTCGTATTAGGTGTGAACTTTCTTATGACGGTTCTTATTTTTCAGGTTGGAATTTACAACCAGATAGACGCACAGTTCAAAGTGTGGTTGAAGATTTGCTAAGTCGCCTGATGGCCATTCCTGTTAACACCATGGTTGCTGGTCGAACAGATGCGGGAGTACATGCAACTGGCCAAGTTTTTCATTTTGATATCGCCCAAGTTGACAGAGATCGCTGGAATTTAACTTCACTTATGCAAATTGCTAACCGTTTACTACCTGATGAAGTCCGACTAAATTCATTAGATGATGCACCACATGGATTTCATGCCCGCTATTCAGCACTTCGGCGTAATTATCGCTATCGATTTGCAGACGGTTTCAAAGTTATTCCACCCTTGGCACGTGCTGATGTTGCACCTTGGCAACAAAATTTAAATATTGATTCAATGAATGCAGCCGTTGTGCCGTTAATTGGAACTCATGATTTTGCAGCTTTTTGCCGCAAGCGCGAAGGTGCGACATCAATTAGAACTTTGGAAAAGTTTGAATGGAGCAGAGACAGCGATGGCTTTGCCCAAGCTCTGGTTAGTGCAGATGCTTTTTGCCATGCAATGGTTCGCTCACTTGTCGGGGCCACAAGTATTGTCGGCGCTGGCCATGCTGAAATTGGTTGGCTGGCAGAGTTATTAAGTGGGGGAGATCGGGTGGGGCGCTCCCTATCCGCCCCGGCTCGAGGGCTGACCTTGATTGGAGTGGATTATCCGATTGGGGCGGAACTGTTGGAACGGGCTCAGGTGCTGACGAGGACCGGGGTCCGCTCACTTCCGAGTGAATAGCGGATCGGAATACCCCATTTTGACCCAGGCCACGCTCAAAAGGTACCCTCTACCCCCTGACCTCATTGAGGTCTGGCCAGATAGTTTCCTTAAATAAGAAGCTTTCCATGACAACGAAGATAGAAGAAGATAGAGGTTGCGCGTGCGTACATATAGCCCAAAGGCTGGGGATGCAACTCCCGAGTGGCACATCATCGATGCCAAAGATGTTGTTCTCGGACGCCTTGCAACACATGCCGCAACACTTTTGCGCGGAAAGCATAAAGCAACTTTTGCACCACACATGGACATGGGTGATTTTGTAATTGTCATCAATGCAGAGGCAGTAGCACTTACCGGAACCAAAGGCGCAAGCAAAATGGAATTCCGTCACTCTGGTTATCCAGGTGGATTAACGGCAACTACTTATTCAGACATGATGGCATTGCACCCAACACGTGCAGTCGAAAAGGCAATTCGCGGAATGCTTCCAAAAAATTCTCTTGGCCGTTCAATCGGAACTAAGTTGAAAGTCTATGCAGGTCCAGAACACCCACATAGTGCTCAGAATCCAAAACCATTTGTGATTTCACAAGTTTCACAAATTTCAAAAAGTAAGGTGAATTAATGTCAGATTTCACAGCTGATCTTTTAGAAGATGATTCTGAAGAGATTCCAACAAGTTACACATCATCTTCCCCTGCTCCTGCAACCAACCGCTCTGCGATCACCGCTCCCGGTGGAGGAACAGGCCGACGTAAAGAAGCTATTGCGCGGGTTCGCTTAATTCCAGGTAATGGTAAGTGGACACTTAACGGTCGCACTCTTGAACAATATTTCCCAAACAAAGTTCACCAACAAGCAGTTTCAGAACCATTCCGCACAGTTGGCGTTGAAGGAAATTACGATGTAATTGCACTTATTAATGGCGGTGGCGTTTCTGGCCAAGCCGGTGCACTTCGTCTTGGTGTATCTCGTGCATTAAATGAGATCGACGTAGAGGCACATCGTCCACTTTTGAAAAAAGCCGGATTTCTTACCCGTGATGCTCGTATTATTGAGAGCAAGAAGTACGGTCTAAAGAAGGCTCGTAAGCGTTCGCAATACAGCAAGCGTTAATTCTTAACCAAATTTAAGGAGCTGGATTCAAGTGGCTCTTTTTGGAACAGATGGAATTCGCGGAAGTGCGGGTTCTGCTGACTCTCTCTTAAACCCAAATTTAGTTAATGCTATTGGTGTTGCTACTGGCATCGTCTTTCAGGAGCAGGCACAAATCTTGATTGGCCGAGATACCCGTAAATCAGGGCTAGAAATTGAACAAGCATTAATCGCTGGACTCACCAGCGTAGGAGTAAATGTCACCTTAATCGGAGTCATCCCAACTCCAGGGCTGGCCCATTTAGTTCTTACTCGCAAAGCCGATGCTGCGATCATGATTACTGCATCTCACAATCCAGCCTCTGACAATGGAATCAAAATTTTTGGAAGTAACGGCCAAAAGATTGCAGATGAAATTGAGCAAGAGATTGAGCAGTTAATCGAAAATAAGTCACGGGTAAAAATCTCAAAAGAGGGATCAGTAGTAAAAGATGAAAATGGAAGAAATGATTACATTACGTATTTACTATCAACAATCTCAAAACCATTAAATGGAATTACTGTCGTGGTTGATTGCGCACATGGAAGCGCAAGTACATACGCACCTGAAGTTTTAAAACGCGCTGGAGCTGAAGTTATTGTGATTGGAGCGTCACCAGACGGTGAAAATATAAATAAAGGTTGTGGATCCACTCATTTAGATCTTCTTACTGCAAAGGTTTTACAAAGTGGAGCAGATTTAGGAATTGCGCATGATGGAGATGCAGATCGCGCACTACTTATTGATGGACAGGGGAAGATTGTCGACGGCGATGCTTTGCTTGCGCTTCTGGCAATTTCTGCCAAGAAAAAAGGTGAATTACCTGGCAATAAAATAGTAGCCACGGTTATGAGTAATTTAGGGTTCCTAAATAAGATGGAAGATGAAGGAATAACTGTAGAAGTAGCATCAGTTGGAGATCGCTATGTTCTTGAACTAATGCTCACTAATGAAATCTATTACGGTGGAGAACAATCTGGCCATGTCATTTTGCGAAAGTTTGCAACGACAGGCGATGGAATTTTAACGGCTCTGCATATTCTGGAATTAATTTCTAATGGTGAAGCCAAAGCAGAAAACTTATCCGAGATTTTTTCATCGTATCCTCAGGTTCTTCTAAATATCCCAGTCGCAGATAAAGAGAAGGTATTAACCTCAGCTGGATTGAAAGTTGCCACTAAATCTGCCGAAAGCGATTTAGGAAATAATGGCCGGATTTTGATACGTGCATCTGGAACTGAGCAATTGATTCGGGTTATGGTCGAAGCAGATACAGAAAGCAAAGCCAATGCGATAGCAAAAAAATTGGCTGACGCAGTAGAATCATCTTCGAATGCTTAGAAGGGAGTTCTGATGTGCGGAATTATCGGCTATGCCGGTCGCAATCAGGCACTACCAATTATTTTTGAGGGTTTGCGCAGACTTGAATACCGTGGTTACGACTCTGCTGGAGTTGCACTGATAACAAGTGATGGGATTTCAACTGTTAAACGGGCTGGAAAATTGGCGGCGCTGGAAGGTGCATTAGGCAAAGTTAATTTGCCAACTTCGGTAACCGGAATCGGACATACAAGATGGGCAACTCATGGGGCTCCTAATGACCGAAACGCACATCCCCATCTAAACCCAGCTCAAGAATTAGCAATAATCCACAATGGCATTATTGAAAATTACGTGATCTTACGGCGAGAACTAGAAGCAGATGGACATGAATTTCTCTCTGAAACTGATTCTGAAGTGGTTGCGCACCTACTTGGACAAGCTTACGAAAAATGTAAGGAAGACCTTGCAGAAGCAATGCGCCAGACCTGTAAGCGATTAGATGGTGCCTTTTCTTTAGTTGCGGTCCATGCAAAATCTAAAGATCAAGTTGTTGGAGCAAGACGGAATTCCCCATTAGTAGTCGGAGTAGGAAATAACGAAAGATTTCTCGCCTCAGATGTCGCTGCATTCATCGAATTCACTCCAAATGCAATCGAACTTGGCCAAGATCAAGTTGTCTTGATAACACCAGATGCCGTGAGCATTACTGATTTTTCTGGAAACAAAGTAGAGGGGCGCGAGTTTAAAGTTACTTGGGATGCCGCAGCTGCTCAAAAAGATGGATACCCACATTTCATGGCTAAAGAAATTATGGAACAACCTAAAGCTGTAGCTGACACACTTTTGGGTCGCCTAGATGAAAAAGGTAAATTAATTTTAAATGAGATTCGAATAGCTGAAGAAGATCTTCGCGATGTTGAGAAAATAATTATTATTGGATGTGGATCAGCTTTTCATGCCGGAATGATTGCAAAATATGCGATAGAACATTGGACCAGAATTCCTGTTGAAGTAGAACTTGCTTCTGAATTTAGATATCGCGACCCGATAATTGATCGAGGAACTCTAGTTATTGCAATTTCGCAATCTGGTGAAACCATGGATACCTTAATGGCGCTGCGTCATGCTAAAGATCAACGTGCAAAAGTATTAAGTATTTGCAATACTAATGGGTCAACTATTCCAAGAGAATCTGATGGAGTGCTGTACACACATGCTGGACCTGAAGTTGCAGTTGCATCTACCAAAGCATTTTTAACTCAGATTGTTGCTGCTTATTTAATTGGGCTATATATATCGCAAGTGCGTGGGCTAAAATTTTCTGATGAAATTCGAAAAATTCTCGCAGAGTTGCAAGAGATGCCAAGTAATATTGAGCGTTTTCTTGAGACTAGAGAATCAATTAGTAAACTGGCCATTGAATTAAAAGAAGTCAGCTCAGTGCTATTTTTGGGAAGACATGTCGGCTATCCAGTCGCACTTGAAGGCGCGCTGAAATTGAAAGAGTTGGCCTACATGCATGCAGAGGGATTTGCAGCTGGCGAATTAAAACATGGTCCTATTGCGCTCATCGAAGAGGGAACTCCTGTCGTTGTGGTTTTGCCTTCGCCAAGTTCACCGATTTATCAAAAAATGTTAAGCAATGCCCAAGAGGTACAAGCTCGAGGTGCGATGACGATTGTTATCGCTGACGAAAATGATCTTGAGGTAAGTGCGGCTCATGTTATTCGTGTTCCTACGTGTTCAGTTCTGTTGCAACCACTTCTTAGTATTTTGCCACTGCAAGTTTTCGCATATGAAATGGCAGTTGCTCGAGGACTAGATGTGGACCAACCACGAAATCTTGCCAAATCTGTAACGGTTGAGTAATTATGGCGGTAAATAGAGATCAATCTCAGGTTCAGATAAAAAGAAGAACTCCAGATCGGTTAGTTAGATTCGCGGCGTTTTTTATACTCATGTTTTTCGTGATAACTGAGCAAGTTGTTAATGATGGAGCATTACTTGTTTTAGATCAATCTATCGCTAAATGGAACCGACCAACACTTCCCGATTGGGGAGATTGGGTGGTTTACAATCTTGATCACCTAGGATTGCGTGGACTTACTGCAACGATATTGCTTTTACTTTCAATCTACCTTGGGTGGAAATTTGAAACATGGCGACCCTTTAATCTATCGATAATTTCATTGCTCGCATTAAATGCAGTAGTGGGTTTGGCAAAATTGGAGTTTGGAAGGACTAAGCCACGTTTAAATGTTGACTTACTTTATGCCGGGGGTATGTCCTATCCAAGCGGGCATGCTTCAAACGCTGTCCTAACTTGGGGGTTGATTGCCTATCTTTACATCCAATATGTCCAACCTAGATCAGGAGTTGCAAGAGCTGCTACTTTCTCTGTTGTTGTGATTAGCACTATCGTTTTTTGTGTATCAATTTTCAGAAATACTCATTGGCTATCTGACTTACTTGGTGGAGTTGCGATTGGAACCGCGTTATTGATGTTGATTATTGCAGTCGATCGCAGCATTCCCTCACGTCGAAGTAACCTTTAAAGTAATCTCATGAGTTCACAAATAGGGATAGATCTAGTGGATCTGGGAAGATTTGAGAGTTCACTCAATAGAACTTCAGGGCTAGCTAAGCGCTTATTTACTGATCGTGAAATTCAACAGGGAAGCAGTAAAAATATCGCACTTCATTTGGCGGGAAGGTTTGCCGCTAAAGAAGCTTTAGCTAAAGCGCTAGGAGTTCCTCCTGGACTTTCTTGGCAAGAGGTTGAAGTTTTACGGCTTGAAAGTGGGCGACCAAGTTTTGAGTTCAGTGGTGGAGTATTTGCTTTGGTGGCAGATAAAACTGTCAAAGTCTCAATCTCTCATGATGGTGGGTTTGTTATTGCCATGGTAATCATCGAAAGTTCAAAATAATGCAATTACCAAATACTGCTTACATTAATTACCAAAACATCTCAGATAATGTTGCCCAAATTTGTGCAGTGATCAACAAGCCAGTTATGGCAGTTGTGAAAGCCGATGCTTATGGTCATGGCTTGATTAAATCTTCTCAGGCTGCACTGCTTGGGGGAGCGCAGTGGCTAGGCGTTGCGTTGTTATCTGAGGCAATTGAGATTCGTAAAGCAGGAATCTCTGCACCATTATTGGCATGGCTTACCCCGCCCGGTGAAGATTTTGAAGGTGCCATTAAAAGCGATATTGATTTATCTGTCTCATCGCTACAACAGCTACAAGAGATTTATACTGCTTCGCGAAGGATTGGATTAATTGCCAGAGTCCATCTCAAAGTTGATACTGGAATGAGTAGAGCAGGTGCACTCGATGAGTTTCCAGAAATAGTCAGTGAATTAAGTCGTCTCACCGCTGCTAACGAAATTGAGTTAGTGGGTACTTGGTCACATTTGGCGTGCGCAGATGAACCGGCTCATACATTAAATTCAGAACAGATTAAGCGGTTCAACAGTGCGCTTGAGTACATGAACGATGAAGGTTTGAATCCAGGAATCCGTCACATTGCGAACTCCTCAGCAATTATTGGTTTGCCTGAGGCGACATTTGACCTTATACGCGCAGGATTACTTATTTATGGATTATCTCCAACAAATATCCCACCAAAAAATCTCTCCTTAAAACCGGTGATGGAATTGCGGGCTCGCTTGTTGCTGGTAAAAGACATGCCACCTGGAGCAACTGTTGGATATGGCGCAACAGTGCAAGTAACAAAGGAAACGAAAATCGGGATTGTTACATTTGGGTATGCCGATGGGTTACCAAGGTCAACAGATGGGACCGCTTATTTTCTACACAACAATAAGCCGGCCCACTTAATTGGTCGGGTTTCGATGGACCAATGTGCAATAGATTTAGGAATTGACTCGATTGCAAAAGCGGGAGATGAAGTAATCATTTTTGGAACAAAACCACTGGCAACTGAGTTGGCCAAAGCGGCTGGAACAATTTCATATGAGATAGTTTCCGGTATAGGTTCGCGTACTCCTAGAATCCCAGTAGCTCCAGAAAACCAAGTTTCGGAGGTGTGACATGAGTGAACTTTTAAAAGTAGAGGGATTATCTGTCACCTTTGGCGGCTTGAAGGCATTAAATGATGTCTACATCGAGTTAAATAAAAATGAAGTACTTGGATTGATCGGTCCGAATGGTGCCGGGAAAACTACCCTGTTTAATGCAATCTCCGGTTTAGTTCCTCCTTCAAGCGGGAAGATTTCATTTGACGGGAAAAATTCAGCTTGGCCTAAAACACATCAATTAGCAAAATTGGGGATAGCGCGGACATTACAAGGCGTTGGATTGTTTTCTGGTCTTACTGCGTTGGAGAATGTAATGGTTGGGGCAGAAGCGCACGCAAGTAATGGTTTTTTTGCAGATTTTTTTGGAGCATCAGGCAAATCAGAAGCAAAACTAAAAGCAAAAGCTCACAAAGCACTGGCTTGGGCAGGAGCAACGCAATTAGCAGAAAAATATCCAAATCAATTGACTTACCCAGACTCCAAGAGAGTGGCACTTGCACGAGCACTTGTCTTAGATCCAAAAATTTTGTTATTGGATGAGCCTGCGGCAGGATTAGGTCACGATGAAATTGAGAAGTTGGCTAATTTAGTTTTGCAGTTGAAAGAGTTTTATTCAATTATTGTGGTTGAGCACAATGTTGAATTCGTAAATAGAATCTCAGATCGAGTATACGTTTTAAATTTTGGTGAAGTTATTGCAAGTGGACCTTTTGAAAGAGTAAGGCAAGACCCAGCGGTAGTGGCGGCATATCTAGGAACATCTACTCCTGCAGATATCAAATTAGGTAGTGATAATTAATCATGAATGCATTAGTGGTAAGTGATTTAGTTACAAATTACGGTCATGTTCGCGCTCTTGATGGAGTCTCTTTTATTGCTAATGCTGGTGAAATTACAACAGTAATTGGCGCAAACGGTGTAGGTAAATCAACTTTGCTTCGCACTATCTCTGGGTTAGAGAAAGCTAAAAGCGGAACCATAAGTTGGGGAGATAGAGATATAACCAATCTTGCCCCTGAAGAGATTGTCAGATCTGGAGTAGCTCATGTTCCAGAGGGACACGCAGTAATTCCAACTTTTTCGGTACTAGAAAATATTGAAATGGGAGCACTCTTTAGAAGACGCAAAAATTCGAGTGACGTTAAAGTCGCCATCTCGGAAGTGTTGGATTTATTTCCAAGATTGGCCGAAAGAGTTAAGCAAAGCGCCGGATCTCTTTCCGGTGGAGAGCGACAGATGCTCGCTATTTCAAGAGCACTTGTCTCAAGACCAAAACTTTTACTACTTGATGAACCATCCCTTGGTTTGGCACCACTTGTTGTCGAACAAATTATTCAAAGCATTAATCAATTGTCTCGAAGCACAGGACTTACAGTTTTGCTTGTGGAACAAAATGCAAATACCGCATTAGCAGTCGCAGACCATGGAGTGCTATTAGCGCTAGGTAAAGTTGTATCGGATCAACCTGCTGCAAAAATGCGTGCTGATTCAGCCCTACGAAGTGCGTACTTGGGGTATTAATGAATACTTTTATCAGCACTCTAATTACCGGCACAGCCAACGGTGCAATTTTTGCACTAGCAGCACTTGGCTTGGTAATCGTTTGGCGTGGTGCGGGAGTCGTTAATTTTGCACAAATGGGACAAGCCATGTTCACCACTTACATCGCATCAAATTTAATTATGTCTGGAAATTCATATTGGCTCGCTTTTGTAGTGGCTTTGATTTCTGGGTCATTGCTTGGAATGTTTATTGATTTATTAATCATGCGTCCATTGGCACATAAGAAAAGTTCATCATCTACCAAAACCCTCGCTGCAACAATTCCAGTCATCGCCTCCCTTGGAATTTTGGCGATATTGCAGGCACTTGCCGGGGTATTTTGGGCAGGAGAAGAACGCGGTTTCCCAACTCCAGTAAATAGTTTCTATTTCAAAAATGGTGATGAAACACTTCCATTCTCGGCATTTAATCTTTTTGTAATTGGAGTTGTGTTAATAGTCTTACTTTTACTCACCTACTTTTTTACTCAAACTGGAGTGGGCTTAGGCATGCGCGCTGCTGCATTAAACCCAGAGGTGGCTAGATTAAGTGGAATTAAAGTCAGCCGAATGCGAACTTTAAGTTGGGCAATATCTGGAGCAGCCGGATCTTTAGCTGGACTCCTAATTACTCCTAGTACAAATTTATCTCCTAATACTTTAGATCTGATTTTGATCATTGCTTTCACTGCTGCAGTTGTTGGTGGTTTAGATAGTCCACTCGGCGCTGTCATAGGTGGTTTAATTCTTGGAATTGGCATCTCATTAGTAACAACATATGAATCTCCAGAAAATGTATTTTTAGCAATTTTATTTTTACTACTTGCAGTCCAATTAATTAGACCAAATGGAATTCTAGGCGGAAGGCAGGTGCGCCGTGGATAAAAGTAAAAAAATCTGGCGCAAGAATCTGATTAAAACTTTAATCCTAGGATTATTTCTACTGTTCTTAAGCTTTACATTTGAACCTTACAATCAAGGTCAACTAGCGTTGGTCCTGATGCTTTTTATTGGCGTGCTTTCACTTACTGTTTTGACTGGAGCCTCTGGACAGATCTCACTCGGTCAAGGCGCATTGATGGCTGTTGGAGGTTATGCAAGCGCATCGATGATTACAAATTTAGGTGCCCCAATCTGGGTTGCATTTCTCGTAGCAATATTTGCTGCAGGTTTATTTGGATTAATTCTAGGAGCGGCCGCAGCAAGACTTTCCGGCCCATACTTGGCGGGCACAACTCTGGTAATTGCTTTGGCTTTGCCATCAGTAGCAAATAGATTTGAATCGGTATTGGGTGGAGATGTAGGTTTAATAGTTGATTTTGGAACGCCGCCTGCGTGGGTTAGCGATTTAATCGAAGTCGGTTATGAACAGTGGCAACTTTGGGTTTCTTTACCTGTTGCACTAATTGCTTTGTTCTTTATCTCTAACTTAATGGCGAGTAGGGCAGGGCGGAGTTGGCAAGCTGTTCGCGATGATGAGGTAGGTGCAGCAGTAAGTGGAATTCCAGTGGCTCGCACAAAAGTCATTGTCTTTATAGTCAGCTCTGCGATTGCTGGTCTTGGAGGTGCCCTTTATGGATTGCGCGGGTTGGTTGGCCCCAGTGTTTACCCAGTTTCACTTTCATTGACTTTGTTAACCGCAGCAATACTTGGCGGAGTCGGAAGTATTGCTGGTGCATTTATCGGCACTTTGATTGTGGTATTTCTCCCGGATCTAATTGATTGGGCGATTTTGGGCCTGTCTGTCTCAGAGCAGATCTCAAATTATTTACCGGCCCTGATTACCGGGGTACTGCTCTTGGCGACGATCATCATCAACCCTGCAGGGGTTATGGGCACTCATCACCGTGCAAAGCATTAAGCCACCTCTCAGAATCGGCTAAATTTACAAAAAATTGGGCGATTTGTCGGATTACCTGTTCATCCTTTGTCCACCTTCTAGTAACTTACGTCCTGTAGCGGCTCAAGCCGTGCCTGCCCGGAGCACCGCGCAGTCAACAGATATAGAAAAGAGTCATCGAAGTGAAAATTCGTGGATCTCAATCAAAAAGATGGGTGATTGGCATTGTTGCTGGCGCAGTTGCGAGCACTCTCGCTATTGCACCTTCACAAGCAATTCCAGTCCGCTCTGAAGTAGGTGTGAGCGAAACTGAGATTGTGCTTGGCATGCAATTGCCACAAACAGGTGCCGCTAGCCCAGGTTATAAAAAAGTAGATGACGCGATGCGCGCTTACTTTGATTATGTAAATTCAAAAGGTGGCGTTAATGGACGCAAAATCAAATTAGTAGTCAAGGATGACGTCTATAAAGCGGGCTTAACTATCTCAACTGCATCTACCTTGATCAACAAAGATAAAGTCTTTGCAATGGTTGGAAGCGTTGGAACCCAGACTCATATTTCAATTATCAAAGATATCAACCGTCGCGGAATCCCAGATCTATTTGTGAATAGTGGATACAGCGGTTTTTATACCGATCCTAAAAAGTACCCAACATCATTTGCTGGTCTGGGAACTTATGTTGTTGAATCTAAAATCCAAGCAGATTTCTTAAAGAAGAATTATGCTGCCGAGCTTGCTGCTGGCAAAGTTGGCATCCTTTATCAAACTGATGATTTTGGTCGAAATGTCGTCGCCGGATTTAAGCAACAAGGCGTAACTTTCCCAGCTGCAAATACGCAAAAATTTGTTGCTGGTAGCCAGAGCCTAGGTTTAACTGCACAGGTTCAAGCTTTGCAAAAAGCTGGTGTTACTCTGGTTGTCATCGGTGCAGTTGCATCAGCGACTGCGATCACAATCGGTACCGCTGCGAGATTGGGTTTTGCACCTAAGTGGTTGGTAACAAGTGTTGGCTCAGATGCCACCACTTTCAAAACCATCCTCGCATCTCAAGGAACTTCTGCTGCTGTTGCATCTGCCCTCTTAACGGGTGTTATTTCTGCTTCACACGCACCTTCACCTGGTGAAGATACCGATGAGTTTGTAGTTGCATTTAAGAAAATCAATGCCGAATTCAACACGGGCGCAGCTGACGATAGAGTTTGGGATAACAATGTGCTGCAGGGCATGAATATTGGTTACTTAACAACTGCAGCACTTATGGGTGCCGGTAAGAATCTAACTCGTAAGGGCTTGATTGCATTCATGGAAGGCAAAGGTGCCACATTAAGTAGCGCCGCACTTTCCCCACTTTCATACTCATCTAAGACTCATGAGGCCTATAACTCTTTCTGGATTGGTGCTTATGATGCAAATAGTGTCCTAAAACCAATTGGTGGAACTCGAGTGCTTAACACCACTGATTCTGCAGATGGTCCAATAACCGTTTCAACATACAAGCGCCCAGCAATCGCTGCTGATGCGCTTCCAAAGGTAGGTTAATTATGAAGAGCAGATTGAAGTTCCGTTCATTTATTGCGGCATTTGGTAGCGCCGCATTGCTTGCAACAGGATTAGCTGTTGCCACTCCTGCGTACGCTGGAATCTGTACCAAAGATGAAGCAACAGGGATCGAGACTTGCGTCTCCACTCTTAAAGATGGAGCGCAGTACAAAACTATGGTTCCAACAAAAAATTACAACGGAACTATGTTTTTCTGGAGCCATGGCTTTCGCCCTTCATATAATTATCCAGGCTATACAGCACCAACAGCTGTTCAGCAAATGACCGTTGGAAATTCTGGCCCAACGCCTAGGGCAGATTATGCAACTGAGTTGCTGGCCAAGGGGTATGGACTTGCAGCTTACGATCGTGCGACCACCTCAGGCCTATTGCATGGCTGGAATACTGAAGAGTCAGTTCCGCTACTCAAAGAGTTGGTTGATCTTTCAAAGTTGATCGCTCCAACTACTAAGCGGAATGTCATCTGGGGATCATCAGGAGCCGGACCAGTAGTGAATATGTTCGCTGAAAAGTATCCAGAGTTAACTGATGCGGTTGGTTTAGTTTCACCAGTTGCCACAAATATCTCTCGCCAACTTCAAAGCGGTTGCGATATTTTCTACTTGCTAAGCATCTTTGCTGACCCAACTATTAAAGGTTGTGCCGCACTAGGCGCTCCAGGCATTGTCGGACATGGCGCCGCACTTACCGAATTGGGTAAAGTTGTTGCTTTGCTGAATGCCTGGAAGTTAAATCTTGGCGCTCCAGGATTGGCTCAACCTGCTGCAGTAGTTGCAGCAAATCCGGCGTTTGGTGCAATCCCGCAAAGATCAGCACTATTGCTGATCGGATTGTTAGCTGGAATTCCACAAAAGAGCGTGCACATGGATGGAGTCACAACCGGCGGAGCAGTAGCAGAACAGAGCATCAACGCAACTGTTGCCATTTTGGAAAATATCGGTGAAGCGGCTGCAACCGGAATTCTTGCCGGTCAAGCAGTAGCTGAAAAAATCGGTGGCCCTTTCTATGACAACACCAAAACCAATTTCACCGCATTGTTAGATGAGGGTGACGCTGGTCGTTACAACCTCGGATTATCAGGTGATGATGGAATCAACGGCATGTTGGGGGTCTTGGCACAAATGCCAAGAGTCTCCGCACCTGCTGCAAATGTTGCAAAAGCAGCAGCATTGGATCCAGTTAAGTACACCTCAACCAAGCCAACAGTTCTTCTTCACAATGAAAATGACCGTTTGGTTTGGCCAGGTCAAAGTGCCGCTTATGTAGCAGAGCGAAATGCAAAATTTGCACCAACTCAAGCTGCCTACGAATCTGCACTTTCTGCTTATGACTCTGCAGTTACAGCACGCGCAAAGAAAATTGCAACTGCTACCTCTGCTGTATCAAAAGCTAAAACTGCTGCTGCGAAGAAAAAAGCAAGAGCTGCATTGGCTTCAGCAAAAGCGACAGCCGCCCCAGTTGAACCGGTCAAACCAAGTCTTAACGTAGTTGCACTATATGCAATGGCTCCGGTTGAGTACACCAAGTACACAGCGGCTGGCTTGCCAGATCTTGCAGATATTGGCGCTTCATCTGGAGTCGGACATGAACAGTTCACCACAGCACAAGTAATTGCATTCGCAGAAATGTTAGATGCGGCTGCTGTTAGTGGAAAACTTGAGATCACGCCGGAATCATTTGCAATCTTCGGTGCTGGCCTTGGGATAAATGGAGATTTGGATTACCTTCCAATCCCACTCAAGTACTAATTAAATAACTGCCGTAATGGGCGCTTACCTCGAAAGGGATAGGCGCCCATTACTCTTTTGCATGTGAATCCAATTCAAACCGTTGAAATCTCAACTGAACAGCAGATGCAGCAATTTGGGCGGAAGTTGGCGGTTCATTTACAAATTGGCGATTTAATAATTTTAGAAGGGCCTCTCGGGGCCGGAAAAACTCGACTAGCCCAAAGTATCGGCAAAGGCTTGTTGGTTAAAAGTGAGATCACCTCCCCAACTTTCGTGATTGCAAAAAACTATGTAGGGCGAACTCCATTTATCCATGCAGATGCATATCGATTATTAGATTCACCAACCGGAGGATTACAAGATCTCGATCTTGATACCGAAAATAGCGTCACTGTCGTTGAATGGGGTAAGAATTTCGCAGAGCAATTAAATGATCAATATCTTTTAATTACCATTTCGATCATTGATGAACTTAGCCGCGAGTTAAAGGTAAGCAGCGTTGGCGAGAGATGGAAGAGTTTTACTTTATGAAGATCTCTCTAGTGATTGACACATCAACTCCGCGCACAATCGTAGCAATTGTTGCTGACGAGAAAATTATTTGGTCGGGCTTTCACGATGGTGCAACTTCGCACGGAGAAGCACTTGGCAGGTTGATCGACCAAGCAAAAAATCAAGTAACCTTTAAGTCAATCAATCAAGTAGTTGTTGGGATGGGTCCTGGACCATTTACTGGCTTGCGAGTAGGTATTGCTTTTGCAAGAACATTTGCGATGGCCAGAGAGATTCCTTTTCTCGGCGTTGTTTCACTTGATGCAATCGCAGGGTCAGCGAGTGCACTCGCTGAGATGGCCTCTGATTTCTATGTAATTACAGATGCGCGCCGCAAAGAAATTTACTGGGCTAAATATAGAAGAGACGGTGAAAGGATCACTGAGCCGGCTGTGGCAAAAATGGACCAAGTTGATTTCGAGAGTTTGCCAGTTATCGAATTTGGATTCCCAGATCCTTTAGCCTTAGTGAAATTAGCTACGCAATCAAATTCGGTTCGTACTCAACCTTTGTATTTACGAAAACCTGATGCAGTATTACCAAAGTTACCTGAACTTAATTATCGCGCCATGAATAATTTTGATTTAGGGGCAGTTTTAGAGATTGAAAAAGAGTTATTTCCGGATCCGTGGAACCTGGCCCAATTCAAAGATGAGTTAGCCGGAGTGCCAAAAACCCGAAGTTATTTTGTAGCCGAAACTGGTGCGACCAGAAAAGTTGTGGGTTTTGCCGGCCTTTACTGTCCTGGTGGTGGCGCAGATGCCGATATTCAAACCATCAGCGTAAGCGCGCATTATCAGGGCAATGGCATTGGCCAAGGATTATTAGATCTCTTGATTAATACGGCAATTGAGCGCGGTGCGCCAGCAATTTTCCTAGAAGTTCGTGCCGAAAATGAACAGGCTCGAGCGTTGTATGCAAAAAATGGATTTACGCAGATATCGGTACGAAAAAATTATTACCAAAATCCGCAACCACGTAGTAAAAGAAGTGATGCGGTAATAATGCAGAAAACTTTAGGTGCTGCTGATGAGTAAATCATTAGCCCCATTAGTGCTGGGCATTGAATCATCATGTGATGAAACTGGTGTTGGAATAGTCCAGGGGCGGAGACTATTAGCAAATGAGATCGCATCAAGTGTTGCCGAACATGCCAGATTTGGTGGAGTAGTTCCAGAGGTCGCTGCTCGCGCACATGTTGATGCAATTTTGCCGGCAATCGAGCGTGTGCTAAAAACTGCCAAAATTAAGTTGACAGATCTTGATGCAATTGCGGTAACTGCCGGTCCTGGATTAGCAGGTGCATTATTAGTTGGTGCGAGTGCCGCAAATGGTTTAGCTGCTGGACTTGGAATTCCACTTTATGGCGTTAATCATTTAGCAGCGCACGTGGCGGTTGAATATTTAGATACTGAGCAAGAAATTCCAGCAACTATTGCATTACTAGTAAGTGGGGGACATACCTCAATCTTGAAAGTTGATGAGGTCACAAAAGATATTAATGTCATGGGCGCAACTATGGATGATGCCGCCGGTGAAGCATTTGATAAAATTGCGCGATTATTAGGTTTACCTTTTCCTGGTGGGCCAGAGTTGGATCGTTTGGCTACAACTGGGAATGTAACAGCAATTAATTTTCCGAGAGCGATGACTTTATTTACCGATGAAACTGACCGATCAACAAAAGAATTTAGTTTTTCTTTTTCAGGATTAAAAAGTGCAGTTGTGCGGCACATTGAATTAGCGGTAAGAAACTCGGGACCTTTATCGCAAAGCGCACGTGCTGATATCGCGGCCTCATTCCAAGAAGCGGTTGTAGATGTGCTTTTAAGTAAGGCAGTTCTGGCGGCCAAGCGCGAAGGTATTGAGCACCTCTTAATCGCAGGCGGAGTGGCTGCTAATTCGCGGCTGCGGACATTGGCAATTGAGCGAACTAAGGAGGCTGGTCTTAAATTGGCGATCCCCAGCCCAGCCCTATGTACCGACAATGGAGCGATGGTTGCTGCCCTGGGCTCTCTTGCGATTACGGCCGGACGTCCGCCCAGTGCGGCGGGTTTGGCTGTGGATCCGGGTGCGCCAGTGGAACAGGTGCTTTTCCCCTAAATACTTCAGTTTCCCCTAGCCAATCCTTCAAATTGACCGTCCCAACTCAACCCTTTACCCTTGGCGTTAGCACTCTCACCCTGACACTGCTAACCCGCCAACTCATTGAATTTGGCGATAAAGGCAGCTGAAGGTGGGCGGTAGATCGAAGCAGGTTTAGAGAATTAACGAAGCAAAGTAACGAAATAAATCAGGGAAACAAATTAGCGAAGGAGCCGGGAATGTCGGTATCAATTAAGCCACTAGAAGATCGCATCGTTGTTAAAGCCAGCGAAGCAGAGACAACAACCGCATCAGGTCTGGTAATTCCAGACACTGCAAAAGAAAAGCCACAAGAGGGAACTGTTATTGCTGTTGGACCAGGACGGTTTGATGATGGCGTTCGTGTTCCAATGGATGTAAAAGTTGGCGACAATGTTATTTACAGCAAGTACGGTGGAACCGAAGTTAAGTACAACGGTGAGGAATACCTCGTGCTATCTGCACGCGACGTACTCGCCATTCTTGAAAAGTAGGCATACCTAGATGTCAAAACTTTTACAGTTTGATGAAGAAGCTCGTCGTGCGATGGAGCGTGGCGTAAATGCGCTCGCCGATGTCGTAAAAGTAACACTCGGACCTAAGGGCCGAAATGTTGTTATCGATAAGAAATATGGAAACCCAACTGTCACCAATGATGGTGTCACAATTGCTAAAGAGGTTGAACTTTCTGATGCAGCTGAAAATATGGGTGCCCAACTTGTTAAAGAGGTAGCAACCAAAACTAACGATGTCGCTGGAGATGGCACGACCACAGCAACTGTTCTTGCACAAGCAATGGTTCGCGAGGGATTACGTAACCTCGCTGCCGGCGCGCAACCAATGGGACTTAAGGCTGGAATCGAAGCAGCAGTTGTTGCAATTACAAAGAAGTTGCATGAAAACGCAACCCCAGTAATCGACAAAGCTCAGATTGCTGATGTAGCAACCATTTCAGCGCAAGATGTAGCAATTGGAAATCTAATTGCTGATGCAATGGATAAAGTTGGCAAAGACGGAGTTATCACCGTCGAAGAGTCCTCAACCACCAATCTTGAGTTGGAATTCACTGAGGGAATGCAATTCGATAAGGGATATATCTCTCCATACTTCGTAACTGATGCCGAGCGCATGGAATCTGTTTTGGAAGATGCCTACATTTTGGTATCAGGTACCAAGATCTCTGCACTAAATGAATTGCTTCCACTTCTTGAGAAAGTTGTTAACTCAGGCAAGCAATTATTGATTATCGCTGAAGATGTCGAAGGTGAAGCTCTTTCAACATTGGTAGTTAACCGCATGCGCGGAACTTTCACCTCTGTTGCAGTTAAAGCACCTGGTTTCGGAGATCGCCGCAAGGCAATGTTGCAAGATATTGCAGTACTAACTGGCGCAACCGTTATTACTCCAGATGTTGGATTGAAACTTGATCAAATCGACTTAACACTTCTTGGTCGTGCTCGTCGCATTGTGGTTACTAAAGATGCAACCACCATTGTTGACGGAGCTGGCAACAAAGCAGATGTAGATGGACGCGTTAGCGAAATCCGTAAGGAGATTGAACGCTCTGACTCTGACTGGGATCGCGAGAAGTTGCAAGAGCGTCTTGCCAAACTTGCTGGTGGAGTTTGTGTAATTAAAGTTGGCGCTTATACCGAAGTTGAATTAAAGGAAAAGAAGCACCGCCTTGAGGATGCAATCTCAGCAACCCGCGCGGCAGTTGAAGAAGGAATCGTTGTTGGCGGAGGCGCAGCACTTGTCCACGCTGCTGATGCACTTGAAGGCGATCTCGGATTAACTGGTGACGCAGCTGTTGGTGTGCGTCTAGTTCGTAAAGCCTGCGATGAGCCACTTCGTTGGATCGCTGAGAACGCTGGACTTGAAGGCTATGTAGTTGTAGCAAAGGTGCGCGAACTTGGTAAAAATGAAGGCTTCAATGCAGCAACTGACGTATACGGTGATTTGGTAAAAGATGGCGTAATTGATCCAGTGAAGGTGACGCGCTCTGCGCTTGCTAATGCTGCATCGATCGCCGCGATGTTTATCACCACTGAAGTTCTAGTATACGAAAAGAAAGAAGAAGAAGAAAACAATGGAGCAAGCACCGGACACTCACATGGAGCTGGTGGGCACTCACATTAATTAGTAAATTAGAAAGACCGGCGCCAGATTTTAATTAATCTGGCGCCGATCTTTTTTTATACTGTTAAATATTTACGCAACATCTCCGCGACGGTCATCTCGCGCAATAATTAATTCGCGCTCATCTTCAGATAAGCCGCCCCAAATTCCATAAGGTTCTTGCACGGAGAGCGCATGAGTGCGGCACTCCAAAAGAACTGGGCAATTCCCACAAATTGATTTGGCTTCATTTATACGCGCACGTCTGCTGGGACCGCGCTCTCCTTCAGGGTGGAAAAACATCTCAGCTGGGTAATTACGGCAGGCGCCATTGATCTGCCAATTCCAATTATCTGCAATTGGAAGGGGGAGCCTGGAGATCTCAGCCATGAGCATGCCTTTCTTTTAATTCAATATAAGGTAATCTTAGCAATCGCGCCGTAGGTTGTTCAACCAACTATAGGGTTAGATAGGTCATAAGTAAATTAATGAGGGGGTGTGTTTTTGGAAGGCGAGGAGATCACCGTTGCCGACCTGGCCCGCCGCCTAGGAATCGCTCCAGCCACCTTGCGAACCTGGGATCGTCGTTATGGCCTTGGGCCCGCCAACCATGAGAGTGGTGCGCACCGGAGGTATGGAGCTGTCGATATCGCCCGGATAGCGGTGATGCGAAGGCTGGTGCTTTCCGGAGTTCCCCCAAAGGAAGCCGCACTAGTCGCGATAAACGCAGACCCTAAGGAAAGTGAGAGTTTGCCAGCCGTTGAATTTCTCGAACGACCAGAGATTATTGCCGCTCTTATTAGAGCACTGCATGGCGTAGATAAAAAATTTATCGAGTCAGTAATTAGAAGCGAGATTTTGGCAAATGGGCTAGTGGCTACTTGGGTTGAAGTTATAGTCCCCACACTAACTGAACTTGGCGAGATTTGGTCGCGCACTGGCAACGGCATTGACAGCGAACATCTGCTGACCGAAATTTTAAAACGAATATTGCGTGACTCAGTATCAGATGTTGAAAATCCTTTAAATGCAAGGCCAGTAGTGCTCGCTGCGATTGGGGAAGAGCTGCACTGTTTAGCATTACACGCGCTTGCAGCGGCTTTAGCAGAAAAAAATATTGAAGTACATTTTCTAGGAGCACGGATGCCGGTTGGTTCATTAGTTGAATTAGTGCGCAAAACCGCCCCTCCAGTTGTGTTTCTTTGGGCGCAACTTCCTGAAAATGCAGATTATTCTGCAGCAACATCTTTGCCAGCGATTCGTCCGGCACCACGATTGCTTTTAGGTGGCCCAGGTTGGGATGTAGAACGCTGTGCTGGCGCAACTTTTGTCACTGGTCTTCCGGAAGCATGCGAATTGGTTTCTAGCACCTTGGGATTGGCGGTTTAAGTTCGTCAATAGCACTGCTATTGGTCAGTAGGATTCGCTGTAGCCAGTGGAAATCGTTGAATGGGGGTTGCGATGCGAGATTTTGAAAAAGTCGCAATGCTCGGATTGACCTTTGATGATGTGCTGCTCTTGCCCGATGAGTCACAAGTTGTGCCAAGCGAGGTAGATACCGCTACTAACTTGACTTCAAAACATCGGCTTAAAGTTCCAATTATTTCTTCCGCAATGGACACAGTTACCGAATCTGAAATGGCGATTGCGATGTCGCGCGCTGGTGGAATTGGAATAATCCATCGCAACCTTTCAATAGAAGATCAAGTTGCTCATGTGAAGCAAGCTAAAACTGGCGGCGCAACTCACGTTGGTGCCGCTGTTGGTGTTGGCGATGATGGATATGCGCGTGCGCTTGCATTAATTGAGGTTGGCGTAGATTTTCTAGTCGTCGACACCGCACATGGACATCACCAAGGTGTACTTAATGCAATCGAAAAAATTAAAAAGTTTTCAACTTCTCAGCAAGTAATTGGTGGGAATGTTGCTACTCGTGCTGGCGCTCAAGCATTGATTAATGCAGGTGCAGATGCAGTGAAAGTTGGAGTTGGTCCAGGGTCAATTTGTACAACCCGAGTTGTTGCAGGTGTTGGAGTTCCACAAATCTCAGCAATTATGGAAGCATACAAAGCATGTAGCCCAGCCGGGATTCCCTTAATTGCAGATGGAGGATTGCAATACTCCGGAGATATCGTCAAAGCAATTGTTGCAGGTGCTGATGTAGTGATGATCGGTTCATTGTTAGCAGGATGTACTGAATCACCAGGTGAATTAATTGAAGAAGATGGAAAGAAATTTAAGGCTTATCGCGGAATGGGATCATTAGGAGCCATGCAGTCGCGCGGCGCAACGCCTTCTTATTCAAAAGATCGATACATGCAAGATGACATTTTATCTGAAGACAAATTAGTTCCTGAAGGTATTGAAGGAAGAGTCCGTTTCAGTGGAGATGTTGCAGTAGTAATTCATCAATTAGTTGGTGGATTGCGTTCTGGCATGGGTTATGCAGGCGCGCCAGATATTGCACACTTACAGAAAAATGGACGGTTTGTACAAATCACTTCAGCAGGTTTAAAAGAATCACATCCACATGACATTGACATGACAGTGTCAGCGCCAAATTATTCGAAGTAAACGAGAAAGTTAAGGAAATGATATGAGCGAGATCGAGTTAGCACCTGGCAAGCGTGCAAGACAGGCTTATTCATTTAGCGACATTGCAATTGTGCCAAGTCGTCGTACCCGTGACTCAGAAAATGTTTCCACCTCTTGGCAGATTGATGCTTACAAATTTGATATTCCAATGATGGCAGCTCCAATGGATTCAGTTGTTTCTCCTGAAACTGCGATTGAGATTGGCAAATTAGGTGGTATGGGAGTCCTCAATTTAGAAGGACTTTGGACTCGTTATGAGAATCCCCGAATTCCACTTGGTGAAATTGCATCAGTTCCAGATCATCAAGCAACTCGTCGCATGCAAGAGTTGTATCAAGAGCCGATAAAACCGGAATTAATTAAAGAACGCATAGCGCAAATCCGTGAAGCTGGAGTTACTGTCGCCGCCGCACTTTCACCAGCGCGTACTGCAGCGCTAGCTAAAGTTGTGATTGATGCAGGCGTAGATTTATTTGTGATTCGCGGCACGACAGTAAGTGCAGAACATGTTTCAACCGGAGAGCATGCACTGAATTTAAAGAAATTTATTTACGAATTAGATGTCCCAGTAATTGTTGGAGGATGTGCAACCGCTTCAGGTGCACTCCACTTAATGCGCGCAGGTGCCGCTGGTGTATTAGTTGGTTTCGGTGGGGGAGCAGCACACACCACTCGCCAAGTTCTTGGAATTGCGGTGCCAATGGCCACAGCGGTTGCTGAAGTTGCTTCCGCCCGCCGTGAATATCT
>SYCR01000042.1:0-6056 GCA_005786885.1 Actinomycetota bacterium
CATCACCATCCGGCTCATCACCATCCGGCTCATCACCATCCGGCACATCACCATCCGGCACATCACCATCCGGCACATCACCATCCGGCACATCACCATCCGGCACATCACCATCCGGCACATCACCATCCGGCACATCAGTGCCGATCGATTGCGGAAAAACTTATTTAAATATTTTAAATATCGTTAATAAAACTCGATTTTATGTGAGCAATGAGCCAATGACAGTCAGAGGCTTTAGATGTGAAAATTCTTGGATTGAATTTGAAATCTCTGCAACAGTTTTACTGCCCTTCTATCCTAGTTTTTTAGCAAATTTCGATTCGACAGTTACTTCACATATAAGAGGCGGATCACGTTACTTTTCGGATTAATTGCTTCAACCACTATCCTTAATCTATGTCTGATCGTGAATTCCCCTTGGAGATTGAGCAGTTAGCTCAATCTCTGTCATCGATCCGCAAAGTATTGGATTTTGATGCGATGGAAAGAGAGATAGCCACTCTGCAAGAAGAGGCTGGAGATCCAAATCTTTGGAATGATCAAGAGAATGCTGCGCGAGTAACCAGCAAATTGGCACGGTTACAAAATGAAATTGAAAGAATTGAAAAGTTAGTTAGTCGAGTTGATGATGTTCGAGTTTTGGTTGAATTAGCCGAAGGTGAAAACGATGCTGCGACTTTAGCTGAAGCAGTTAATGAATTAGATTTATTAAAACGCGCAGTTGCCGAATTGGAGATCCGTACTTTGTTAAATGGAGAGTACGACTCACGTGATGCACTACTTACAATCAGATCCGAAGCCGGCGGTGTTGATGCTGCTGATTGGGCGCAAATGTTGTTGCGAATGTATACAAGGTGGGCAGAAAGACATGGACATAAATTTGAAATCTTAGATTTGTCACATGCGGAAGAAGCCGGAATTAAATCTGCAATAGCGCGAGTAAGTGCGCCATATGCTTACGGAACTCTTTCTGTTGAACAGGGAACTCATCGATTAGTACGTATCTCGCCATTTGATAGTCAAGCACGTCGCCACACTTCATTTGCAGGCGTTGAAGTAGTGCCAGTAGTGGATCAAAGTGACCATATCGAAATTGATGAAAAAGACTTGCGGGTTGATGTATTTCGTTCCAGCGGTCCTGGCGGACAAGGTGTTAACACAACCGATTCTGCAGTGAGAATTACGCACCTACCAACAAATATTGTTGTCTCATGTCAAAATGAAAGATCACAAATTCAAAACCGGGCAACAGCAATGGCAGTGTTGCAATCAAAATTATTAGACCTTCGTCGCGTTGAAGAACGTGCGCGTATTGATGCACTAAAAGGTGACACAACTGGTTCGTGGGGAAATCAAATGCGAACATATGTGTTGCAGCCGTATCAACTAGTAAAAGATTTGAGAACTGATTTTGAAACTGGCAATACTGGCGCAGTTCTCGATGGCGAAATTGATGGATTTATCGAAGCTGGTGTTCGCTGGAGAAGATCCAGCGAAGGATAAGCAGTACAAATAATCAGATAGTGGATCTGCGCTCAAAATACGTTTAAATGTCAGAAAATTCACTGGGTAAAACGAGCGTAAATCAGCGAGATCTCAGAATCGCTCCCTAGAATCAAGGTGTGAGGTGCGCATGATTCGCTTTGAAGGCGTCAGCAAGATCTACCCCAACCAGGAGCGACCTGCTCTTGATGGGGTTAATTTGGATGTCGCAAAAGGGGAGTTTGTCTTCCTCGTAGGGCTATCGGGCAGCGGTAAATCCACTTTCTTACGTTTAGTACTCCGAGAAGAGATACCAACCACTGGAAAGATCTATGTAGCAGGCAAAGATTTGAGTCAGCTCTCCGCGTGGAAATTACCTGAGTTACGCCGCCAAGTAGGAACTGTCTTTCAAGATTTTCGACTTTTACCTAATAAAACTGTGAGTGAAAATATTGCCTTCACTTTGCATGTGCTTGGCTACTCAAAGAAAGAGATCAGTCGCGAAGTTCCAGAAGTTTTAGATTTAGTTGGATTAGATGGCTACGGAGATCGTCGTCCAAGTCAATTATCTGGCGGTGAACAACAAAGAGTTGCAATCGCTCGAGCATTTGTAAGCCATCCAGCAATTTTGATTGCAGATGAGCCAACGGGAAACTTAGATCCAGCCACAAGTGTTGGAATTATGAAATTACTTGATCGAATTAACAGAACAGGCACCACAGTAGTAATGGCAACTCATGACAGTGGAATTGTTGATCAGATGCGTAAACGTGTAATCGAATTAGATGGCGGACATGTGGTCAGAGACCAAGTTCGTGGCGTCTACGGATATAGCGGTTAGGGGATTAAATGCGCGCCGGTTTTGTTTTCTCTGAAGTAGGAATTGGGTTACGTCGAAATTTAACGATGACTTTTGCCGTGATCGTAACTGTTGCGATCTCACTGTCGATGCTTGGAATTGGTCTATTAACTAATTCACAAGTAGGCGTAATGAAAGATTATTGGTACGACAAAATTGAAGTATCGGTTTACTTGTGTGGTGATCTATCAGTTTCTCCATCATGTTCGGGTGGAACGATTACTGCAACTCAACGGGAAGAGATTCGTACTGACTTAAATGCACTTCCGGTTGTTGCTCAAGTTTATTATGAGTCTAAAACTGAAGCGTTTACAAGATTCCAAGAAAGGTTTAAAGATTCGGCAATTGCGCAAAATGTTATTGCAGAGCAGTTGCCAGAATCATTTAGAATTAAACTCAAAGATCCAACTCAATTTTCCGTAGTTCAAAGCGCATTTGCTGGTCGACCAGGTGTTGATGTCGTACAAGACCAGCGTGCGATTTTAGAAAAATTCTTTAGATTGCTAAACGTTCTTAGAAATGGTGCATTACTGATTGGTTTAGCAAGCGTTTTAACTGCGGCATTACTAATTTCAAACACAATTAGAATTGCCGCTTTTAATAGAAGACGCGAAACTGGTGTGATGAAACTCGTGGGTGCATCTTCTTTCTCAATTCAGTTGCCATTTTTATTAGAAGGAGTTTTCTCAGCTCTAATTGGCTGGGGATTTGCGACCGGTTTGCTTTCAACCTTTAAATATTTGATAGATACAAGAGTGGCTCCATTACTGACATTTACTAAATTCTTCGGCTGGGATTCAGTCTGGGTGGCTTCTGGTTACTTGCTCTTGACTGGTGTTTTAGTCGCAACGGTCGCCTCTTTTGTCACATTACGCAGATTTGTGAAGGTATAAAACGCTAACTCTGCCAGTCCTTTAGGATTAGCGCATGAAACACCGGCAGATCGAAATATCAGCACTGATAGTTTTTACTTCAGTGCTTTCATTTGCGCTGGGACAAAATTTTAATAAATCTAAAAATTCGATAGATCAGGCGTTAGATCAGATCGTAACTGCTGGAGCTTTAGATAAATCAGCATTAGAGCGAGCAGCAATCGAGGGAATGTTGCGGGCCACCGGTGACCGTTGGTCTACTTATTATGACTCAAATCAAACCAATCAGGAGAGTCAGAACTTAACTGGCAGTTACAGCGGTGTTGGAATTTGGTTACGTCCTGGAATTGGTGGTGGGTCTGAGATCGCATCATTGAAAAAAGGTTCTGTAGCAAAACGAGCAGGCTTGAAAATCGGAGATGTAATTATTTTGATTGACGGTGCCGACTTGTCGAGTGCTTCCGTCAATGAAGTTGCTTCTGCGCTGCGCAGTGATACTGGTGCTATTTTAAAACTTTCCGTTTTGCGTAAGGGCATTGAGCAAAAATATGAACTTACGCGTGAGGAGTTTCAATCTATTGATGTTTCCACAGACCAAGTTAAGAAAAATATCCTTTATTTACGAATTGATAGATTCAGTAAAAACGTAGTACAAGATGTTAAATCAGAATTAGGACAGGGAAATTTTCAAAAAGGTTTAATTCTGGATTTAAGAGACAACCCCGGTGGAATCTTGAGCGTGGCTACTGATTTTGCCGCTCTTTTTCTCTCAAAGGGTGCAATAGTTTCTTATGACATGGCAAATGGAGATGGCAAGACCATCCAAGCCGATTCACCAGCGAGCATTAATGTTCCGGTGGCTATTTTGATAAATAAAAACACAGCAAGTTCCGCTGAAGTAGTCGCGGGGGCATTGCAAGCCCGAAACCGAGCAGTACTCATAGGCGCGACTACCTTTGGGAAAGGTTCAGTTCAAGAATCGTTGAAACTTGCCAATGGATCAAGCATCGAAATCACGGTCGGTCGCTTACGGACACCTTTAGGTAAATTCATTGAGGGCACAGGTATAAAACCAGATTTAGTGGCTAGTGAAATGCAATCTTTGCCAAAGGCTATTAATTTAATTAATGCGCTGTCGGACATCTTGAAGCCAGCAGATCAAAAGAGTTTTCCAAAGTCAACAGTTCCGTCAAGTAGTAATCGTGGCTAAAGAAAGCGGGCGTAAATTAATCGCCCAAAACAAAAAAGCACGTCATGATTATTCAATAGAAGATGTTTATGAATGTGGCGTTGTGTTAACGGGTACTGAGGTTAAATCTCTTCGTGCTGGGCGCGCATCTTTAGTTGATGGTTTTGCAACTTTTACAGAGGATGAATTATTTTTGCAAGGCGTCCACATTCCTGAATACTTTGAAGGATCTTGGAATAATCATGCACCTCGGCGCGAGCGCAAGCTTTTGTTGCATAAACGCGAGTTAAGTAAGTTGCATGCGATTGTTAAAGAAGGTGGACTTACTTTGGTTCCACTTTCACTTTATTTTAAAGATGGTAAAGCTAAAGTTGAATTAGCTCTCGCGCGCGGAAAGAAATCACATGACAAACGACAAGCTTTGAAAGAACGCGAAGCGGGTCGTGAAATTGCTAGGTCTATGGGAACCAATCGAAGCGGCGATTAATCATTAACTGAACGCTTGAGAACTAGCGAAAATGCTGCTCTAACTAAGTGGGGTTTGCGAGCTGAACCTTCATCAAAATTAACTTTTGTTATTTAGATCAACTGGTGATTTCACGCTCAAATCAGCAGTGAATTTGGTGCCCAGTAGAACTTATTACCTATAGCGAGTAACGTACTGTCACGTGCGTTTTCTACATGATGGTTCAGAGACAACTCCTGCCTACGATTTAACTTATGACGATGTTTTCATGGTTCCGTCGCGTTCGGCATTAACCAGCAGATTAGATGTAGATCTGACGACTAATGACGGAACTGGCACAACAATTCCAATAGTCGTAGCAAATATGACTGCAATCGCGGGTCGACGAATGGCCGAAACAATCGCTCGTCGCGGTGGAATAGTTGTTATACCGCAAGATATTCCGGTTGAAGTTGTTGCAGATGTAGTTTCTTGGGTTAAATCACGACATCCGATTTTCGATACACCAGTAACCCTTGCACCACATGAGACCGTTTCAGATGCGATGACTTTGATTACAAAGCGCGCACATGGTGCAGTTGTAGTTGTAGAAAATGGTAAACCAGTTGGAATTGTCACTGAAACAGATTGCGAAGAAGTAGATCGCTTTACTCAAGTACATGCAGTCATGAGCAGTGACTTAATTACCTTGCCGCAAGATATTGATCCACGCGCGGCTTTTGAAGCGCTCAACACTGCTCGCCGTCGACTTGCACCAATTGTTGATAAGAGTGGAAATCTCACTGGAATTATTACGCGCGTTGGGGCATTACGCGCGACGATGTATCAACCTGCTTTAGACGCAAATGGAAAATTACGAATTGGCGCAGCAGTTGGAGTAAATGGAGATGTTGTTGCAAAAGCAACCGCACTTCTAGCCACGGGTATTGATGTATTGGTTATAGATACTGCGCATGGTCACCAAGAAAAAATGCTTGAGGCATTGAAGAAAATTCGGGCTTTAAATCCAAAGGTGCCAATTGTTGCTGGAAACGTAGTTACTGCTGAAGGAACAAGTGATTTAATTACAGCTGGTGCAGATATTGTGAAAGTCGGAGTTGGTCCAGGTGCGATGTGTACGACTCGTATGCAAACAGGTGTTGGTCGCCCACAATTTTCAGCAGTACTTGAATGCGCTGCTGCTGC
>SYCR01000043.1:0-33659 GCA_005786885.1 Actinomycetota bacterium
TAACCAAAGCCAGCGGTGTATCGATTCACAGAGTGGATTGCACAAATGTTGATGATTTGCAGCGGACTCAACCTGAGCGCTTTTTGCCGGTCTCTTGGACACCAGGAGCGCTATCGCTTTTCTTAGTTAATATCCAAGTTGAGGCTTTAGATCGTGCAAGATTGCTCTCTGATGTCACCAAGATGCTGTCGGATTCGCAGGTGAATATCTTGAGTGCATCAGTAACAACGACTCGAGACCGAGTAGCACTATCACGGTTCACTTTTGAAATGGCAGATGCCACTCATTTAGAGGATGTTTTGCGAGCGGTCAGAACTGTTGATGGTGTTTATGATGTTTACAGAATCACAAACAATTAAGCGGAAAACTCATCAAGAGATCTTTGTGCCTCAGCAAGCCAACTACGTCTAGCCTCTGCTGATTCCAACGCATCTGCAGCACGCTTTGCATCATTATTTGCGGTTGCTTTGGCCGCGATCTTTTCGTAGTTTTCAATAGCTTCAGTTAATTGCCGAACGACATCTGTTGCACGCGCTTTCGCGGCTGGATCAGTTTTGCGACGATGTTCTTCATCAAGAATGCGAATCTCTTTTTCGACAGCCCCAACTCTGATTTCAAGAGCATCTCTCTTATCACGTGGGATTTGCCCAACTTTTTCAAGTTGAGAAAGTAGATCGCGGAAACTCTTTTTAGTGGTAGCGAAATCTGTGATTGGAAGCAAAGCCTCAATCTGCTTAGCGATCTCTTCCTTCTTGGCTAAATTGGCTCCCATAGAATTTTCGCGACGCTCTAGATCGGCTTTCTTTGCGGCAAAGAAGGCTTCTTGGGCTGCGCGGAAACGCTCCCATAGTGCATCATCGCTTTTCTTTTGTCCGCGACCGGAAGTTTTCCACTCCTGCATCAAAGTGCTAAAGCGGCGAGCGGTGGCAACCCAATCACGAGACGTGGCAAGGGTTTCAGCTTCGGCCACAATTTTTTCTTTCGCTGAAGCAATGGTGCTTTGCTCGGCAACCAATTTGGCGAAGTGAGCACGACGACGTCGGTCAAAACCATTTCGGGCAATAGAGAATCTTTTCCATAATTGCTCATCGCTGGCTTTGTCGATCCGAGGAAGGGCTTTCCATTGATCAAGCAACTCTTTGAGTCGATCGCCAGTAACTTTCCAAGAATCTTTGTCAGCGATACTTTCAGCTTCCACAACAATCGCTTCTTTAGCAATCTTTGCCTCGTTACGAGCAGCAGCGCGAGCGTTAGCTTCTTCCGCTTTTTTCGCAGCATAAATTTGTCTTTGTTGATCAATCAGCGGTGGGATTTGATCGACTGCTACTCCAAGTGCGGCTAAATCTCCGACCGCATTAATTGTGGCAATACTTTCGCGCAATTTTGCTACAGCGATTTCGCCATCTTGCGGAAGAATTGCACCGCTGCGAATCCGAGCAGCTGTTAATGCGATTTCGGAGGCAAGGGTTTCAAATTTTCGGACGAAATATTGCAATGCTTCTTCTGGGCTTTTGGCAGGGTAGGAACCCACTGGTTTTTCACCAGTTGCGGTCCAAACATAAACAGTTCCATCTTCACCAACTCGACCAAAGAGGGCGGGATCTCCAATGAGGGCACTTGCGGCTGAAATTAATCCTTCATTCTCGCTCAAGGTAAATCTCCTTTACTCTCTTTGCGCGCCACCTGATCAACCACTTAATTGAGGCTAGTCCGGCTCGCTATTTTTCGGGTGAATGGAACTTCTGGGGACAGAGAGAACAGGTTACCGGTAGCCTTAACAAACTCCCAAACCCTGCTGTGAAAATGGAGAATATGTGCTGGTAAGTGTAGTTGTGGCTAAGGCATTTGCCACGAATGCCTGGATTATCGCGACCGGCAAGGGCAATGAGGCCTTGATAGTGGACCCCGGAATCGGCGACCCAGATCTGAGTGGGGCGATCTTGGAACGGGCGGCTAAGCACAATCTCAAGCCAGTAGCGGTCTTGCTGACACATGGCCATCTGGATCACACCTTCTCGCTTGCTCCGTTGTGCGCCAAAGCTGGAGTTCCAGCCATGATTCACAGCGCGGATCGAATCTTGCTAGAACACCCCGAGTACGCCTTATCGAGGGAGAGTAAATCCTTAACGCAAGGGCAAACCTTTGTGGAGCCAGCTGAAGTTCTGGAATTGAGCGATGGAAGCGAGATTGAAATTGCCGGAGTAAATCTGCGCTTTGTTCACGCCCCTGGACACACTGCAGGTTCTATCCTCTGTCATATAAATAATGAGATTTTGATTTCCGGCGATGTTTTGTTCGCCGGTTCTATTGGCAGAACCGATCTGCCAACCGGATCTCACGCACAGATGCAGGAGACGTTGATGCACAAAATTTGGCCGCTAGCCGATGAATTGCGCGTTCTCCCTGGACATGGCGAAGAGACAACAATCGGCGCAGAGCGTACGCACAATTCATATTTAAAAGCCGCAGCAATTGGGAAGTTGTAATGAAGTTTCAAGTACCTAAAGGCGTTAAAGAGTACTTACCGCCAGAGTCTGCGAATTTTGAATTAGTGCGCGAGAAATTAATATCTCCAGCACGTTTAGCTAATTATCAATTAATGGAAAACGCCGTCTTTGAAGATACTGGTTTGTTCACAAGTGGAGTTGGTGAATCAACTGATGTTGTGAGTAAAGAGATGTACACCTTCACAGATCGCGCAGACCGTTCACTCACGTTGCGTCCCGAAGGTACTGCGGGCGTGATGCGCGCAGTTATCGAAAGCGGATTAGATCGCGGACAACTTCCGGTAAAAGTTTGGTATTCCGGTGCTTTTTTTAGAGCAGAACGTCCACAAGCCGGACGGTATAGACAGTTTTATCAAGTTGGTGTTGAAGCAATTGGGGGAGATGACCCACTGATTGACGTTGAAGTTATCTCTCTAGCAGTTCAAGCATTTACAACTTTAGGATTAAAAGATTATGAAGTTCAGATAAATTCTTTAGGAGATAAACCATCAAGGGATGAACATAGAGAGGCATTAATTAATTTCTTGCAAAAAATAGATCTTGATGAAGCCACAAGAGAACGTGCAAAAATTAACCCGTTGCGAGTTCTCGATGATAAGCGACCAGAGATGATTGCGGCTCTAAAATCAGCGCCTGTTATTTTGGATTACCTGACCCCAGATGCGAAGCAAAGATATGCAGCGGTCAAAGATGGTCTCTCAAATTTAGGAATCAAATACATCGAAAATCCAAAATTAGTAAGAGGACTGGATTACTACACACATACAACTTTTGAATTTGTGCATCACAAACTTGGCGCCCAATCCGGCATCGGCGGTGGCGGACGTTACGACGGTTTGATGGAAAAACTTGGTGGACAATCCCTTTCAGGTATCGGTTATGGAATCGGAGTAGATCGAGTCTTGCTTGCCTGTGAAGCCGAAGGAATTGAGTTAGTACCGGCTACGCAACTTTTGCTTTATTTAGTTCCACTAGGGGAAGAGGCACGTAAATTTGCGATCGAACTCTTAGTGAATTTAAGAAATCAAGGGATTCGCTGCGATATGGCTTTTGGTGAACGTGGGCTAAAAGGTGCCATGAAAAGTGGGGATAAGTCCGGCGCTAAATATTTAGTGGTCTTAGGTGAAGATGAAATTACTTCTGGAGAAGCAGAGATTAAACATATGAACGACGGTGCTGTCGTATCAGTTAGGCTTAGCGAGATAGTCGACTTCTTAAAGTGAAGAGAAATTCAAGCGAGGCAATATTTTGATACGCACACATGGGGCTGGGCAGTTAACTGCTCACAACACCGGAGAGAGCGTTACTTTGGCTGGTTGGGTTGCCAGACGTCGTGATCATGGCGGTGTTGCGTTTATTGATTTAAGAGATGCCACCGGTTGGTCGCAAATTGTGATTCATGATGAAAATGTTGCTGGATCCTTAAGAGCTGAATGGTGCATCAGCGTCACTGGAAAAGTTTCGCTTCGACCAGATGGCAACGCAAATGAGAATGTGCCAACTGGTGCAATTGAAATTATCTGTGATCAATTAACTGTTTTAAGTGAAGCAGCACCATTGCCATTTCCAATCGACAGTGGCGAACGTGTTGATGCAAATGAAGAAGTACGGCTGAAGTATCGCTACTTGGATTTAAGACGTGAAGGACCCGCAGCAGCATTAAGATTGCGGTCAAAAATTACTTCGACAATTCGTTCTGTCATGGAAGGCGAAGGTTTCTTAGATATTGAAACACCTTATTTAACTCGATCAACACCGGAAGGTGCCAGAGATTTTCTAGTTCCAGTTCGTCTTCAACCGGGAAGTTGGTACGCGCTTCCGCAATCACCACAATTATTTAAACAACTTTTGATGGTGGCTGGAATGGAAAAGTATTATCAAATTGCGCGTTGTTTCCGCGATGAAGATTTCCGGGCAGATCGACAACCAGAGTTCACGCAATTAGATGTTGAAATGAGTTTCGTAGATCAAGAAGATATTTTGACTCTCACTGAAAAGATTTTGAAGAAATTATGGAAAGAAGTACTCGGGATAGAGATTTCAATTCCGATACCAAGAATGACCTTTTTGGATGCGATGCGCAGATTTGGTTCTGACAAACCAGATTTAAGATTTGAATACGAACTAGTCGAAGTTACCGATTACTTCGCTAACACCGAATTTCGAGTATTTAAGGCGCCTTATGTTGGTGCGGTTGTGATGCCAGGGGGAGCAACTACTCCTCGGCGCGAATTAGATGGTTGGCAAGAATGGGCAAAAGCACGTGGCGCTAAGGGTCTTGCATACATTTTGATCGATGCCGCAGGTGAAGTCACGGGACCAGTTGCGAAAAATATTTCAGAGGAAGAAAGAGTGGGGATCGCGCAAAAAGTTGGAGCCAATCCCGGAGATGCTATTTTCTTTGCAGCAGGAGATCGAGACGAATCTCAGAAATTACTTGGGGCCGCACGTCTTGAGATAGCGAAGAAATGCAATTTGATTCCAGATCAAATGTGGGAATTCTTGTGGGTGGTTGATGCACCTATGTTTGAACCAACAGATGATGGCGGTTGGACCGCTGTACATCATCCTTTTACTGGACCAAAACCTGAGTACTCAGCCACATTTGATAAAGATCCTGCAAATGCTTTGGCATATGCTTATGACATTGTTTTAAATGGTAATGAAATCGGCGGTGGATCAATTCGTATTCATCAACGCGAGATTCAACAACGGGTATTTGATGTAATCGGCCTAACTCGTGAAGAAGCACAATCTAAATTTGGATTCCTCTTAGATGCCTTTAATTATGGACCACCACCTCATGGTGGTATTGCAATCGGTATTGACCGAGTGAGCGCACTGATGGCTGGTGTTGAATCAATTCGCGAAGTTATTGCTTTCCCAAAGACGGCTAGCGGAGGAGATCCATTAACTGGGGCGCCAACTCCGATTACTCCGGCACAACGTAAAGAAGCTGGAATAGACAAGGCAGAGAAATTAGAGAAATTAGAGAAACCAGCCCAGCCTTAGAGGAGTGTCACAAACGTGGAGCTATTTTCATTTGACACTGAAGGCGGAGATCTTTCCGCATCTGAAGGCGTTGAACTTTCCGAAAATGCACCACTTGCCGCACGGCTACGTCCAGATAATTTGTCTGAAGTATTGGGACAGGATCACTTAATCAGTGAGGGAACACCACTTAGAAGATTGTTGGATGGCTTACCTGGAGCACCGCCATCAATTATTTTGTTTGGACCACCAGGTGTAGGTAAAACTTCACTTGCGCTTCTGCTATCTAAAGGGCGAAGATTTAGGCAACTCTCTGCAGTAAATGCCGGAGTAAAAGATGTTCGCGAAGAAATCGATTCAGCAAAATTTCAATTAGCCCATAAAGGTGTGCAGACCTTACTTTTTATCGACGAAGTCCATCGATTTAACAAGGCGCAACAGGATGCGTTACTTCCGGCCGTGGAAGATAAATTAATAACACTCGTTGCTGCCACAACTGAAAATCCGGCATTCTCTATCATTTCACCTTTGCTGTCCCGGTCCTTAGTCCTTACGTTAAATGCGTTGAGCGATAAATCTGCTGAGAAATTAATTGATCGAGCATTAACCGATCCAAAAGGTCTCAATGACAAGATTGCAATGGATGAAGATGCTAAATCTGAATTAATTAAGATTTCAAACGGTGATGGTCGAAGAATTTTGACTTATCTAGAAGCCGCAGCAGGGGCTAGTCAAGATGGCGGTCTCATTACCCTTGATAATTTATCAAAAGCAGTTTCTCAAGCGATCGTGCTCTACAACGTTGATCAACATTACGATGTCATTAGTGCGTATATAAAAAGCATGCGCGGTTCTGATGTTGATGCAGCACTGCACTATTTAGCTCGAATGCTCGAAGCAGGTGAAGACCCTAGATATATGGCAAGACGATTGATGATCTTTGCGAGTGAAGATATTGGAATGGCCGATTCAAACGCTTTGCTTGTCGCAACTTCAGCGGCGCAAGCTGTGGCTTTGGTGGGTATGCCAGAGGGTGCGTTGCTATTGGCGCATGCCACTGTTTATTGCGCAACAGCCCCTAAATCAAATGCGGTAAATGTTGCGATATCCGAGGCTCGCCAAGATGTGAACAGTGGAAATATTGGGCTGGTTCCGCCACCGCTGCGCGATGGAGCCACGCCTTTCGGTGCCAGCGGAGATTACCTGTATCCTCATGACTATCCAGAGGGAGTAGTTGCCGCTCAATACGCCCCTGATCCGTTGGTCGGGAAGCAGTATTACCGTCCAACTGCACACGGAGCTGAAGCTAGAGTGGCTAAAGCGCTGGAGCGGATTCGTGAAATTTTAGGAGGTAAGGGATGAGTGCAGGCGGGATCGCAGCAATTATCGCTGCCTCTTCATTAGCTGTTGTAGCGGTAGCTATCGCTTATGCAGTGATTAGATTCGGAAAAGTTTTAGATGAGGCTGGCGTGGCCATTAAAAATGTTAGTCAAGAGACGGTTCCGTTACTTGAAGAGGTTACAACAACTGTAAATCTTACAAATAAACAGTTTGAGCGAATTGATAACATAACTAAAATCGCTGAAGGTTTTACTACTAGGTTGACCGCCGCTGCTGATTCAATCTTTTCTCGTGGGCCGGCTGCCAAAATGGCTGCTGTTGCATGGGGGATTGCAAAAGCAAGAAACAAAAATCGCGATTAATCTTAATTAGTAGAACGGATTTGGTGTGGATTCAGCGGAGATACGCAAACGTTGGCTTGATTTCTTTGAAAAAAATAATCGTGCTGGCTTAACTCACACTGTTGTACCTTCGGCTTCTTTGATTGCTGATGACCCTAATTTATTACTAGTGAATGCGGGAATGGTTCCTTTTAAGCCATATTTTTTAGGTGAAATTCCTGCGCCATATAAAAGAGCAACTTCGGTGCAGAAATGTGTGCGGACTTTAGATATAGATGAAGTTGGCAAAACCACCAGACATGCTTCATTTTTCCAAATGTGTGGAAATTTTTCTTTTGGTGATTACTTTAAAGAGGGTGCAATTACTCTGGCTTGGGAGTTGTTAACCCGCGCTCAATCTGATGGTGGATATGGATTTGATCCTGAAAGACTTTGGGTAACTGTTTATCTTGATGATGATGAGGCTGCTGATATTTGGCATAAGCAGATCGGTGTCCCGAAAGAGCGCATCCAACGCCGAGATATGGATGATAATTTTTGGTCGATGGGAGTTCCTGGCCCTTGTGGTCCATGTTCAGAGATCTACTTTGATCGTGGCCCAGAACATGGAGCTGAGGGTGGTCCAATTGCAGATGAGAATCGGTATCTGGAAATTTGGAACTTGGTATTCATGCAATCAGAACGCGGTTCTGGAAATGGAAAATCTGATTTTCCGATACTGGGTGATTTACCCAAGAAAAGCATTGATACCGGTTTAGGTCTTGAAAGAACTGCCGCGTTGTTGCAGGGTGTGGAAAATATCTATGAAATCGATACGACTAGATTAATTCTGGATCAGGCAAGCGCGCTAGTAAATGTTAAATACGGGAAATCATCTGCTTCAGATGTTTCCCTTCGCGTGATTGCAGATCATGCTCGCACTGCAGCAATGCTAATTGGCGATGGAGTTACTCCAGGCAACGAAGGACGCGGCTACGTACTTCGCCGGATGATGCGTCGAACTATTCGTAATATGCGATTACTTGGTTCAGGTGATCCAACAACTCATGATTTGATTACAATTGCAATTGCTGCGATGTCGCCACAGTATCCAGAGTTGAATACCGATAAAGCACGAATCTTGGAGATTGCAGTTGGAGAAGAGAGCGCATTTCTGCAAACATTGAAATCCGGAACTCTGATTTTTGATACTGCTGCGGAAGCAACCAAGAAAAGTGGAGCAAAATCGCTATCTGGTTCTGATGCTTTCAAATTACACGATACTTATGGATTCCCATACGACTTAACTTTAGAGATGGCATCAGAACAGGGCTTAACTGTCGATGAGGATGCGTTCCGTAAATTAATGAAAGAACAACGTGATCGTGCCAAAGCAGATGCGCGAGCCAAGAAATCTGGACACGCTGACCTTTCAATTTATCGGTCTGCTCTCGACCAATCTGGAATTACTGAATTTATTGGCTATTCACAGATCAAGAGTGAATCAAAAATCAAATATCTCTTAGTGGCTGGCGCTCCAGTTACTTCAGCTAAAGCCGGCGACGAAGTTGAAATCATGTTAGATCGAACTCCTTTTTATGCTGAAGGTGGCGGCCAACTCTCTGATAGTGGATTTATTCGCACCGCCAATGGTGCTGTAATTGAAATTGATGATGTTCAAACGCCCCTGCCTAACTTATTTTTGCATAAAGGAAAAGTTGTCAGTGGAGAAGCATTAGTCAACGAAAATGGTTTCGCTGAGATAGATAACGAACGACGTGCTGGTATTTCACGTGCGCACACGGCAACACATATGGTTCACAAAGCATTTCGCGAAGCGTTGGGTGAGACCGCCACACAAGCCGGATCGGAAAATGCGCCAGGACGATTTAGATTTGATTTTTCTGCAGTCGGAGCAGTTTCACAAGCCACAATGAGTGAAGTTGAGGATCGAGTTAATTCTTTATTGGTAACTGATCTGGAAGTAAGCGCTGCAGTAATGAGCCAAGATGAAGCAAAAGCAATAGGCGCAATGGCGTTGTTTGGCGAAAAGTACGGTTCTGAAGTTCGCGTCATTTCGGTTGGGGATTGGGCGAAAGAGTTATGCGGAGGAACACATGTCGCTAGATCAAGCCAACTTGGAGTTATTAAGTTGCTTGGAGAATCATCTATCGGTGCAGGAGTGCGAAGAGTTGAAGCACTAGTAGGTGTGGACGCGTATCGGTTCTACGCAAAAGAGCATGCCATCCTCAATCTCGTCGGAGATATGGTCAAGTCAACTAGATCCGAAGAGTTACCGGAACGGATTAGCTCGCTGCTGGATAAAGTTAAAAATATTGAAAAAGAGATTTCAGGAGCGAGAAGTAAAGAAGCTCTTGCATTGGTAAAACCACTGGCTGAAAAGGCTGAGAAAATTGGCAGCAACAAAGTTGTACTTGCACAATTATCCGATGGAGTTTCCGGAGATGATTTACGGACAGTTGCACTTGAGATTAGAAATAATTTAGGAGCTGGTGCTGTAGTTATCTTAATTAGCAACAATGAAGATAAGCCGGTTTTGGTTGTTGCCTGCGATGAGGCCGCCCGTAAATCTGGATTAAAGTCCGGTGAACTAGTACGCATGGGAGCAAAAGCATTAGGTGGTGGCGGTGGTGGAAAAGATGATTTCGCTCAAGGTGGAGGAGTCGATACCGCAGCGGTTCCAAACGCCCTTAAAACAATAAAGGATCACCTGCTTGCTCATAATTAGAGTCAAGTAGAGTTAGCAAATGCAAAAGGGGCGAAAGTTAGGCCTTGATTTTGGAAGCACCAGGATCGGTGTCGCAATTTGCGATCCGGATGGAATCCTTGCTACGCCGTATTCCACTATCCAATCTGGCTTGGATTTGATTAGTGAAATTACGGCAATCTGCGAATCTGAAGAGATTGTCGCAATAGTTGTTGGCTTACCGAGGTCGCTAAATGGTGAAATTAGTCATGCTGCAAATTTAGTCAATGGCTTTATCGTTGAACTAACTTCTCAACTTCCTGATATTCCGGTTCTAACCTTTGACGAGAGATTTACTACAACTTTAGCTAGCCAAGCATTGAGGGCTAGTGGACGAAATGCGAAAGAGGGCAGAGCGGTAATTGATCAGATATCAGCGGTAAATATCTTGCAAAGTTATTTGGACGCCAATGAGTGAGATTATTGAAAGCAAAAACACCATTAGCAAAAAAACTGTGAATATAAAAGCGATCATTGCTAGTTCGGTTGTATTAATAGTTTTGATTGGTGGAATCCTTTTCTGGAATCACAATCATCCAGATTTAGATTTCCCAGCGGGTACTGCAGGAGCTGAAATTGAAGTTAACATCCCAGCCGGCAGTTCAGGTGTTCAGATTGGTCGGATTTTAGCTAAAAAAGGTGTAGTAAAAACTTCAGTAATTTTCTTCCGAGCCGCAACTGCTGATAAACGTGCTGAGAGTATTTCCGCCGGTCTCTATTTACTAAATACCCATCTCTCAGCCAAAGAAGCAATCGAACAATTACTCGATAAGAAGAGATTGCAGGGTAAGTTTTTAATTGTTGAAGGCGCTAGATTGTACGAAATCAAAGCTAAGCTTTTAGAGGAAGGATTTACTTCGGATCAAGTGGATAAAGCGTTAAACAATTTGAAAATTCCAACAGGGTTTCAAAACGATAACTTAGAGGGATTGCTCTTTCCGGCCAACTATACGATTTTGCCGGATGAAGAAGTTTCCACATTGCTGCAAGGTGCGATCGATAGATATGCGCAAGAGTTAAAATCTATTACATTTTACGAGTATGCAAAAGAGTTGAATTTACAACCAGCAGAGTTACTCACAATTGCATCCATTGTGCAAGCCGAAGGTTTTAATAAAGAGGATTTCGGCAAAGTTTCCAGAGTAATTTACAATCGCTTAAGAATCGGAATGCCACTGCAAATGGATTCGACTCTGCTTTATGCGAATAAGAGCCGAGGAGAGATTCGTGTAACAAATCGAGATCTCAAAATTTCATCAAAATACAACACCTATAAGTACCAGGGATTGCCACCAGGCCCGATTGGATCTCCAGGTCGAGACGCATTGATGGCCACTATTAAACCTACCCCCGGGAATTGGCTCTACTTTGTTACCGTGTCCCCAGGCGAAAGTAGATTTACCAACAGTTATTCGGAGTTTCTTACCTTTAAGGCAGAATTCATTCGTAACTACAAAGCCGGATTATTTAAGGGGAGTAAGTGAGTAAAGCGGCTGTACTTGGTTCCCCAATCGGGCACTCACTCTCACCCACTTTGCATAATTGCGCTTACGGAGTTCTGGGTTGGGATTGGGAGTACACCGCGATAGAAGTAAAAGGTGGCGATCTCGCGAAATTTATAGCAGCGAACCGCAAAACCTTTCGTGGATTGTCTTTAACAATGCCGCTGAAAGAAGAGGCTTTGTTAGTTGCAGATTCGCTAGACCCTTTAGTTAAGCGGATCAACGCTGCTAACACATTAATCTTTGAAGAGAATGAAGTAAGTGCTTATTCCACAGATGTTTCTGGTTTTGTTCAGGCTTTGGCTAAAGCCGAAGTTTCAATTCCCAATGAGATAACAATCTTGGGCGGGGGCGCCACAGCTCGTTCGGCAATTGCGGCTGTAGATGGACGAGGTAGAACCATCACGGTTTACAGCCGAAGCACATCCAGAGGTGTGCAATTAATTAACAGTTCAATCTCTGCAACTGTTGTAGTAAAGGATTGGGCTGATGCGCAAACGGGATTGGCAGCAAATTTGGTAATTGCAACCACACCTACAGGCGCGACTGATCATCTGATTCCGACCACAGCAAATGGGACCTTATTTGAGTCGTTGTATTCACCGTGGCCGACTAAATTATTAGCAAAGTGGCAAGAAGTGGGTGGAAAATATATTGATGGCCTAGATCTGCTAGTTGAGCAAGGAATTGGGCAAATCGAATTAATGGCGCAAGAACCATTAACTGTTGATCTTCGATCACTAGCAGTAACCATGCGTGCCGCTGGTTTGCAGAAATTGGGTATCTAATTAATTTTTAACGCTCTGATTTATATCTTCATCTAGTATAGATTAATTTTCTCGGATGAATCCAGAGATTTTGATTTCATTTTTCCTAGTCGGATTTTTCGCTCATCTTTTCTTATGTCGGAAATTTGATACCGATCCACAAATTATCAAAACTATTTTTCTCTACTTATCTTTGATCTTTACTCTCATCCGATTCTTCGCGCAGGATTACAATTCACAATTCACTCTCTTGCTAATTTTGGGTTGGACGATAATCCTGATTGATAATGCCCATCATCGAATCCCAAATTTCATCACCGGTTATTGCTCACTGTTGCTTTGCGTCATTGCTTTTATCGATAGCCGCATCTTTGATTCAATAGTTGGGGGAGTGGAATTTTTTCTTTTTTTCTGTCTTTTAGCTATCGCCTCAAAACTGAAAATCGGGATTGGTGATGTCAAACTCGCTGGCGTAATCGGGTTAATGACCGGAGTGGTTGCATTCCAAGAGTTAATCTTCTTTGTATTACTTGCTGCAATTTTTGGGATCACTTCGATGTTAGGCGACCCTGGAGGAATTCGCCTCAAAGCCCAAATTCCCTTTGCGGCTCCGATGATTGCGGCAGCTATCTTGATCTGGCCGATCTTGCCGATGTTGCGCATGAATGGGTAAGTATCTGAGAGAATTAACCCATGTTGAGATGGCTAACTGCAGGAGAATCCCATGGTCCGGCTTTGTCGGCGATTTTGGAAGGATTGCCAGCTCAGGTCGAGATCACCAGTGCAGAGTTGGATTACCACCTAGCTAGACGTCGATTGGGTGTTGGTCGTGGCGCGAGACAAAGTTTTGAAGCCGATCAAATCAGCATCTTGGGAGGAATCCGACACGGAATAACTCAAGGCGGACCAATCGCGATTCAAGTGGGAAATAGTGAATGGCCGAAGTGGCAAGTTGTGATGGGTGCAGATCCTATTGCCGCATCCGAACTTGAAGGTTTAGCCAGAAATGCACCACTAACCAGACCAAGACCAGGTCATGCAGATTTAGTTGGCATGCAAAAATATGATTTCGATGACGCCAGACCAATTTTAGAAAGAGCGAGTGCACGTGAAACTGCTGCTCGGGTTGCACTTGGCGCAGTTGCACGCGCATTTCTCCAACAAGCGGCAGGCATATCTATTTTTTCGCATGTAATCTCAATTGGTTCAGTAAGACTTCCAGATAATTATGTAATGCCTACAGCAACGCAGATGAAAGCAATTGATGAAGATCCGGTTCGCACAAGTGATCCAGAAACCAGTTTAAAGATGGTCGCCGAGATCGAAGCGGCACATTCAGCCGGTGACACATTAGGTGGAGTAGTTGAAGTTTTAGCTTTTGGTTTACCTGCAGGACTTGGTTCACATGTTCACTGGGATCGCAGACTTGATGCGCGTATCGCAGGAGCGATGATGAGTATCCAAGCGATGAAAGGCGTGGAAATCGGTGACGGTTTCACCACAGCAACTCGTCGTGGTTCTGTTGCGCATGATGAAATTGAATTAAACCAAGATGGAACTGTAAAACGGAGATCAGGACGTGCCGGAGGTACTGAAGGCGGGATGAGTACTGGGGAATTGTTGCGGGTGAGAGTTGCAATGAAACCAATCTCAACCGTTCCACGCGCCTTAGACACTATTGATACGGCAACCATGCAGCCGGCAAAAGCCATTAACCAAAGATCAGATGTGTGCGCAGTCCCTGCATCAGGAGTTGTGGCTGAAGCAATGTTGGCATTGGTACTCGCAGATGCGTTATTAGAAAAATTTGGTGGCGACAGTTTGGGTGAAACCAAGCGAAATCTTGAGTCCTACTTAAAATCACGATCAATTAAGTAATTTACGATGCCACCAAAAATTGTCTTAATCGGTCCTCCAGGTTGTGGAAAAAGCACAGTAGGACGGGCTTTGAGTCATGATTTGAAACTGAGTTTTTCAGATACGGATTCTTTGATTGAAGAGCGAGAGCAATCGTCGATCTCTGACATTTTCACCGAACAAGGTGAAGGATACTTTCGGGCGGTCGAAGAAGAAGTAGTTGCAAAAGCGTTAGAGGTCGAAAGTGGAGTGTTGTCATTGGGCGGAGGGGCAATCTTGAGTCAGGTGACGCGGGAATTGTTGCGTAACTCTGGAAGCGAAATTGTATTTTTAGATGTTTCCATAACTGGAGCAGCACCTCGAATCGGTTTCAATCGTGACAGACCACTTTTGATTGATAACCCGCGCGCTAGATGGGTCGCGCTGATGGCTGCCCGTCGTGATATCTATGAATCATTGGCCACTCATACTGTGAATACAGATGACAAGAGCTCTAATGAAACAGTGGAAGCAGTTCGGAAGGGGTTGTCGCAATGAGAAAGATCAGCATCAGCGCCGAACACAACTACGATGTTCTGATTGGTGAATTAGATATAGCCAACTTGAAACCACTGTTGAGTGAATGCACCAAAATCGCGTTGTTATACCCATCAGAAATTAGTGAAAAGGTAGATCAAATTTCAGCCGAATGGAATTTACCGGTTGAGTTAATCATGATTGAACTGCCAGAAGGCGAATCCCAAAAAAGTTCTGAAGTACTAGTTGAAATTTGGAACACTTTGTCTGATCATAATTTCACACGTCGGGATTGGATTATTGGTATTGGAGGAGGGGCCACTACAGATCTTGCTGGCTTCGCGGCTGCCTCTTGGTTACGTGGAGTTAATTGGGTAAGTGTTCCTACAACAGTTGCCGGAATGGTTGATGCGGCAATAGGTGGCAAGACTGGAATAAATATTCCAGCCGGTAAAAATCTAGTAGGAGCTTTTCATTCACCTCGATTAGTCTTTGTAGACCCTTACTTTTTAAAATCACTTCCAATTGATGAGTTGCGATCAGGGCTGGCAGAAGTTATCAAATGTGGGTTTATCGCGGATGAGCAGATCCTAAAAATCTTCGAAGCTGATCCAAAACAGTTATTGGAGTGGAACTCTGCCCAACTGTTAGAGGTTATCGAGCGATCGATTCAGGTTAAAGCCGAAGTTGTTTCTGCGGATTTGAAAGAATCATCATTGCGTGAGATTTTAAATTATGGACACACATTGGCCCATGCGATTGAAGCACTTGAGAATTTCACGTGGAGACATGGAGATGCAGTTTCGGTGGGAATGGTTTTCGCCAGTGAACTCGCGTTACAGGTTGGATATTGCGATCAAAAATTGGTTGACCGTCATCGCGCTATTTTGAATTCTGTCGGATTGCCAACCTCTTATAAAGATTCCGTCCTGCCTGAATTGATTGAGTGGATGGGTCGCGATAAAAAGGTACGCGGTGGTTTACTTCGCTTTGTCTTGCTTGAGCAGGTAGAAAAGATAAAACGTCTTGAAGGGGCGTCGGCAGCAGATCTAACCATCGCTTATGAGAAAATAAGTTCATGAACATTTGGGTGATTAATGGTCCTAATCTCGGAAGATTAGATTTACGAGATAGTGCAACATACGGAGATATCTCCTATGTGGACCTAGTTTCTTTTTGTGAGAAAAGCGGAAAGGAACTCGGGCACGTAGTTTCGGTTTATCAAAGCGATGACGAAACCGAGATTATTCATTTATTACATAAGGCCGCCGATGAGAAAGTGCCAGTAGTTATTAACCCTGCAGCTTTCACTCATTACTCTTATGCCATCAGAGATGCTGTTGCGATGTTGAAAGCGCCAGTTATTGAAGTACACCTTTCAAATCCATTGTCCAGGGAAGAATTCCGACACACTTCAGTCGTTTCAGGGGTAGTGAATGGAACTATCGGAGGCTTTGGTTTGCATTCATATGAGTTGGCCTTGCGGGCAATTTCAACAATAAAAGCAAGGTAGAATTCACCAACTCTTTGAATTTTAGGATTGGAATCAGCTGTGGCTACGACAAATGATTTGAAAAATGGCATCACATTGAATATTGATAACCAACTCTGGAATGTGGTTGAGTTTCAACATGTTAAGCCTGGAAAAGGTCCAGCATTTGTGCGTACCAAACTCAAGCATGTACTTTCAGGAAAAGTAGTCGACAAAACTTTTAATGCTGGATTAAAGATCGAAGTAGCTACTGTCGACAAGCGCGATATGACTTATTTGTATAAAGATGGAAACGATTTTGTTTTCATGGACAAAGAAACTTACGACCAGATGACAATCACCGCAGCAACAGTTGGTGATGCTGCGAATTACATGCTGGAAGAGGTCAAAGCAGTAGTGGCTGTCTATGAAGGCGAACCGCTTTACATTGAATTACCGGCATCAGTTGAATTAAAGATCACTTATACCGAACCTGGTTTACAAGGGGATCGCTCAAGTGCGGGTAGCAAGCCAGCAACATTGCAAACTGGAGTAGAAATCCAAGTTCCTCTCTTTATCAATCAAGATGAAATAGTTCGAGTAGACACTCGAGATGGTTCGTACCTGGGTCGCGTTAACTAATGTCATCAAGGTCCAAAGGGCGTAAACGCGCACTTGATATTTTGTACGAAGCTGAGTTACGTGGTCGTGCGTCTACTGCTTTTCTAGAAGAGCGATTAGATGAGAACACCCCGGCGATAGCCGAGTTCGCAAGAGTGCTGGTCAACGGCGTAATGGCATATAAATTTGAAATAGATACCGCAATAACCGCTCATTCAAAAGAGTGGGATCTCGACCGTTTACCCGGTATCGATAGAAATATTTTGAGAATTGCAATCTATGAAATTAAGTGGTGTTCAGAGGTTCCAAACGCGGTTGCGATTGATGAGGCTGTAAATATGGCTAAAGCACTATCAACTGATGAATCGGCTGGCTTTATAAATGGAATTTTAGGTGAAATTAATCGAGAGTTATTGGTTACTCCCGCTGTTGGGGATGTATAAGAACTCCCCATTTTTTGAGTTGTTCATATAGGGCCGATTCACTAGTTTCAAACAAAATTGCCAAAGTTTCTAAATCATTTTTACGGAGTGAGAGTATTTGCCCATTCCAATCCTCGCGCTTTGTTGTGATTGTAGAAATGTAGCGATGTATTGGTGCGACTTCATCGCCCAAGGATCGGATTTTGTGAAGGTCAAGAATTAACTCTCTGAACTCTGCTTTATCCGTGCTGGGCATTAAAAAACAGGAAGAAATCGGCACTTGATAAAAATGCAGTAACTCCGCTAATTTTCCGACTGAAAGTGCACGATCGGCACGTTCGTAAGATCCAATAACTACAGCCTTCCAATGGCCGAGGGATTTCTTTTCAACTTCTTGCAAACTCATTTTCTGAGATTTACGGATGATCCTCAATCTGGCCCCTAACTCCTGGGCTGCTTGCTTTTTGATTGCTTCCATAAAAAAACCTACCTTCCATTGCTTTACAACGAAAGGTAGGTTCAATCATTACCTACAGCAATTGATTATCCACAACTACGCATTATGGTCTCCTATGGTCTCCTATGGTCTCCATGCACCACCATCTGGAGTTCTTGCAGTAGTCCACATATCTTTAACTGCATCCTTATTATCGCAAGGGAATTGCGCAGCTAATTTTTCATCGATGTCGATTCCAAGTCCTGGCTTATTATTTGGATAGACATAGCCACCTTTGAGAACCGGAGTTCCTGGGAAAACTTCTTGAATCTTGTCTGAAGGTCCCCACCACTCCTGCACGCCAAAGTTTGCAGAGCTTAAGTCGATATGTAGGTTGGCAGCATGTCCGATAGGAGAGACATCTCCTGGACCATGCCATGCAGTTCGGACGCTAAATGCCTCACAAAGATGCGCCAACTTCTTGGCTGGAGTGATTCCACCAATTGTGCTGATGTGGCAGCGAATGAAATCAATCAAGCGATTCTGAATCAACGGTAACCACTCTTGCGGATGAGTAAACAATTCGCCCATTGCAATCGGTGTTGCACTTTGATTACGCATAATTGCAAACCAATCAACTTGCTCTGGAGCGAGTGCATCTTCTAAGAAGAATAAACGGTATGGCTCTAAGTTTTTTGATAAGCGAACCGCCTCAATTGGTGCCAAGCGCTCATGCACATCATGCAAAAGTTCAATGTCATCGCCAACTGCGCTACGCATATGCTCAAAAAGTTTTACGGTGTTTCGGGCATAACCGTGTGGATCAAAATATGCTCCAGGAAGCGCGCCTTCAGGTGATTTGATCTGATCGATCCGACCACCGTAACCACCCATTTGGCAACGGATGTAAAGCAAACCTTGTTCCATATATTTGCGAACATTGTCTTCAACTTCAGTTAAGGATTTTCCATCGGCGTGACGATAGACCGCAGCGGCTTCACGAGTTTTTCCGCCCAGCAAGTCATAAACTGGCATACCAGCGACTTTGCCTTTGATATCCCAAAGCGCCATATCAATACCTGAAACAGCGTTGTTTGTGATTGGACCGTTGCGCCAATACGCGCTCGTCATGCAGGTCTGCCAGATATCTTCGATTTGAGATACATCGCGACCAAGTAAAAATGGTGCCAGATACTCATCTATGGCGGTCGCTACCGCGAGGTAGCGTTGTGTGAATGTGGCGCACCCGAGTCCATAGAGACCAGGTTCTGAAGTTTCAATTTTGACCACTACCAGCGGAATTCGCTCTGGAGAGGTCAAGATTGTGCGGACTTTGGTAATAGTTATTGGTTTCGACATAGATGTGAGCCTATAGGTCATTTGTCATATTTAAAGGGTTTTCGTGGAAATTTTTCGACACGGAAGGAAATTGGTGGATCGATATCGATGCTGTATATTTAGCGTTGTCCTTTAACGACCCGTCCAGAGAGGCGGGGAAGGAGTGAGTCGATGAGTGCTGGGAAGCCTGTCAAAACGGTTCTAGAACAGGGAGATATCTCCCGGGCGTTAACTCGAATTGCCCATGAAATTATCGAAAAAAATCGCGGCGCTGAGAATTTACTTTTACTTGGCATACCAACACGTGGCGCCTATCTAGCCGCCCGGTTAGCCAAAATCATAGGTTCAATAGATCAACGCGAAATCCCTAATGGCGTTTTAGATATCACCTTGCACCGAGATGATCTCCGTTCAAGACCACCACGCGCGCTAACACCAACAGTGATTCCACCTAGCGGTGTAGAAGACAAAATTGTGGTCTTAGTGGATGATGTACTTTTTTCTGGTCGAACAATCAGGGCGGCACTTGATGCACTTGGTGAAGTTGGTCGTCCGGCTCAAGTTCAACTTGCGGTGCTAGTTGATCGGGGACATCGGCAACTTCCAATCCGGGCAGATTATGTCGGGAAAAATCTCCCAACTTCAGCGGATGAACTTGTTCGAGTCTCAATTAGCGAAATTGATGAAATTGATCAAATTGTGATTGCAGGTGCAAATGAGTCCTGAGTTGGTTACTGAATTGCCACGTCACCTCTTATCTATTGCTGATTTAAATCATGACCAAGCTTTATTGATCTTAGATACCGCTGAAGAATTAGCGAAGATCTCTGATGCGCCAATCAAGAAGTTACCAACACTTCGGGGTCGAACCATCGTCAACTTATTTTACGAAGATTCAACTAGAACTCGAATTTCTTTTGAAGCTGCGGCCAAGCGCTTGTCAGCTGATGTCATCAATTTTTCTGCAAAAGGATCCAGTGTCAGCAAAGGTGAATCGCTGAAAGATACGGCGCTAACTTTGCAAGCAATGGGGGCTGATGCGGTAATTCTTCGACATCCAGAATCCGGTGCAGCAAATCGACTTGCTGGATGGACAAATGGAGTTGTAATAAATGCTGGGGATGGCACACATGAACATCCCACTCAAGCGTTACTAGATGCTTTCACAATTAGACGTCATCTTGGAACAGTTGGTAGTGACTTAAAAGGAAAGCACATAGCAATAGTTGGTGATGTCTTGCATTCAAGAGTTGCTCGTAGCAATGTACTTCTTCTTACACTCCTTGGCGCAAAAGTAACTTTGGTCGCTCCTCCAACTTTGATCCCAGTGGGTGTAGAGAGTTGGCCCGTGCAAGTTTCATACGCGATTGATCAAGTGCTACCTCAAGTCGACGCGGTCATGATGCTTCGAGTCCAAAGTGAACGAATGCAAAACTCCTTTTTCCCGTCAACTAGAGAGTATTCAAGGTTGTTCGGACTAAATCTCGATCGGATGAATTTGTTGAAAAATGAAGCGCTGGTTCTACATCCAGGACCCATGAATAGAGGTTTAGAGATTTCGGCAGAGTGTGCAGATGGAGTTCATTCAGTGATCTTGGAACAAGTTGCAAATGGAGTCAGTGTGCGTATGGCAGTTCTTTACTTACTTCTCGGTGGAAATATTGGAGTTGGTTCATGAGTACGTATCTAATCAAAGATGTTGAATTAGTAAACGGCGAAACGGTTGCTATCGGAATTGCAGACGGCGTGATTGCTGAAATTTCCAGTAAACCAACTGGGAGTTATGACAAGGTGTTAGATGGATCTGGTTGTGTGGCTCTTCCTGGTTTAGTAGATCTGCACACTCATTTGCGCGAGCCTGGACGTGAAGATGCTGAAACAGTTTTAACTGGAACACGCGCCGCAGCTCGGGGTGGATACACCGCAGTTTTTGCCATGGCCAACACCGACCCAGTGGCAGATACTGCAGGGGTTGTCGAACAGGTGGTTCGTTTAGGTAGAGAAGCCGGTTGGTGTGAAGTCTTTGCTGTCGGTGCAGTTACCAAAGATTTAGCCGGTGAAAGTATGGCTGAATTAGGTGCAATGGCTCATTCTGCCGCCCAAGTTAGAGTCTTTAGCGATGACGGAAAATGCGTAAGTGATTCGCAGATGATGCGTCGAGCGCTCGAATATGTGAGGCAGTTTGATGGGGTAGTTGCTCAACATGCGCAAGATCCAAAACTAACTGTTAATGCACAGATGAATGAAGGAAGTGTGTCAGCAAGATTGGGATTACGGGGATGGCCAGCGGTCGCAGAAGAAGGAGTAATCGCACGAGATGTTTTACTTGCTTCCCATGTGAAATCAAGATTGCATATCTGTCACGTATCTACAGCCGGAAGTGTTGACATCATCAGGTGGGCAAAATCGCGCGGCATTGATGTTACGGCTGAAGTAACACCACATCACCTTCTTTTATCTGATGAACTTGTAGAAAGTTACGATCCAAAATTCAAAGTAAACCCGCCTTTGCGCAGTAATGAAGATATTGCAGCACTGCGAATGGGATTAGCAGATGGAACGATCGATATCGTCGCTACAGATCATGCCCCGCATCCTGCGGAAGATAAAGAATGTGAATGGGCAGGTGCGGCTAATGGAATGATCGGTCTTGAGACAGCTTTGTCGGTAGTCCAAAAAACCATGGTTGACACTGGATTACTTGATTGGTCTCAAGTTGCGGATCGGATGTCAATTACTCCAGCAAAAATTGGCAGAGCGAAAGGGCAAGGAGTTGCATTAGCAGTTGGAGCACCCGCAAATATCTGTATCTATGATCCGAATAAGAGCCAGATCGTTGTTGCAGCAGAACAGATTTCTAAAAGTAAGAACACTCCCTTTGTAGGAATGGATTTACCTGGACAAGTCAGGCATGTATTTTTTCAAGGCAAGCCAACCATGATTTCTACGCAAATGGTTGCCCGCTAATGGGAAATGCATTTTTTGTTTTAGATGATGGAAAAATTTTTGAAGGCGAATCTTGGGGCAGCGATGGTGAAACTTACGGTGAGGCAGTCTTCTCAACCGGGATGACTGGCTATCAAGAAACTTTGACAGATCCTTCGTATCACCGCCAAGTGGTAATTATGACCGCACCTCATATTGGAAACACCGGAATGAATAAAACCGATGAAGAATCTCGCAAGATTTGGGTTTCCGGCTTTGTTGCAAGAGATCCCTCATCGATTGCTTCAAATTGGCGAGCCGAACGTTCATTAGAGGATGATCTCCTAGCACAGGGCATTGTTGGGATTAGTAACGTAGACACCAGAGCGATTACGCGTCATTTGCGGGAATGTGGCGTGATGCGAGTTGGAATTTTTTCAAATCTAGATCTAACCAGAGAAGAGATGGTTAAGCGCGTTCGTAAATCTCCAGAGATGAGTGGTGCTCAATTATCTTCTGAAGTAACAACAGAGAAAAAGTACATAGTTCCAGCAAAAGGAAAGAAGTTATTTACAGTCGCAGCAATTGATTTAGGGATTAAAGCGGCTACACCGCGGCTAATGTCAGAGCGAGGAATCGAAGTACATGTATTTCCTCAAGATGTGAGGATTGAAGAGTTGTTGGGAATTTCTCCAGATGGAGTATTTCTCTCAAATGGTCCTGGAGATCCAGCCACGATGGTTGAAGTAATTTCACTAGTACGTGAACTCTTGTTGAAGGAGATTCCAATCTTCGGGATTTGTTTCGGACATCAAATATTTGGACGTGCGTTAGGTTTTGAAACTTATAAATTACGTTATGGACATCGTGGCATTAATCAACCGGTAATGGACAAGACCACAAATAAGGTTGAAATTACTGCTCACAATCATGGTTTTGCAGTTCAAGCACCTGTCGACGGAACTTTTGACACGGTTTACGGAAAAGGTGAAGTCACGCATATTTGCTTAAATGACGGAGTTGTTGAGGGGTTGGCTTTGCTAGATCGCCCGGCATTTAGTGTTCAGTACCACCCAGAAGCCGCTGCAGGTCCACATGATGCCGGATATCTTTTTGATCGGTTTGTAGATTGCATGAAAGGGGGAGTTAATGCCTCGTCTTAATGAAATTAAAAGCGTTCTGGTAATCGGTTCTGGTCCAATCGTCATTGGGCAAGCGTGCGAATTTGATTATTCAGGAACTCAAGCATGCCGAGTCCTACAAGCTGAAGGCATCAGAGTAATTTTAATTAACTCTAATCCCGCCACAATTATGACCGACCCAGAATTTGCTGATGCAACTTATATTGAACCAATAACACCTGAGTTTGTTGAGAAAGTTATTGCCAAAGAACGTCCGGATGCGATTCTGGCAACACTTGGTGGTCAGACAGCACTGAACGCTGCGATTGCGTTGCACGATGCTGGAATCTTAAAAAAATACAAAACTCGTTTAATTGGTGCAAATGTGGATGCCATTAGAAGAGGTGAGGACCGACAACTATTTAAAGAGATAGTTGCCTCTATTGGTGGTGAATCCGCAGGATCGATGATCTGTCATTCAATTGAGGATTGCTACAAAGCAGCGGAAAAATTCAATTATCCAGTTGTGGTTAGACCTTCTTTTACAATGGGTGGTCTGGGTTCTGGAATTGCATATACAAAAAATGAATTAACGGAAATAGCTGGCGCTGGCTTGCGTTACAGCCCCACAACTGAGGTGTTAATTGAAGAGTCGATTCTTGGTTGGAAAGAGTTCGAACTAGAAATGATGCGCGACCATAGAGATAACGTAGTTGTCGTTTGTTCTATTGAGAATTTCGACCCTATGGGAGTCCATACCGGAGATTCAATAACAGTAGCCCCCGCTATGACATTGACGGATGTTGAGTATCAAAAGTTGAGGGACCTCTCGATCGGAATTATTAGGGCTGTAGGGGTGGACACTGGTGGTTGCAATATTCAATTCGCAGTCAATCCAAAAGATGGTCGCATTGTGGTAATTGAAATGAACCCAAGAGTTTCTCGCTCTAGCGCTTTGGCTTCCAAAGCCACCGGTTTCCCTATCGCCAAGATTGCAGCGAAATTAGCAATTGGCTACTCCTTAGATGAAATCAGAAATGACATTACCCAGGAGACACCAGCCTCATTCGAGCCAACGCTTGATTATGTTGTTGTGAAAGTCCCGCGATTTAATTTTGAAAAATTCCCAGCAGCCGATAATCGTCTAACAACAACAATGAAAAGTGTTGGCGAAGCAATGGCGATTGGAAGATCTTTTCCTGAGGCTTTGCAAAAGGCTCTTAGATCGCTCGAGAAAAAAGGAAGTTCTTTCTCTTGGGATCAAATCACTAAAAGTAAAGAAGAATTGTTAGTCGAAGCCGGAGTGGCAACTGAGAGTCGAATTCACTCAGTACAACAAGCAATGTTTTTAGGCGCAACAGTTGAGCAAGCCCACAAAGCTAGTTTTATTGACCCTTGGTTTTTGGCTCAGATTGAAATCATCAACAATATGGCTCACCTCTTACTCGCCCCAGGGGAGACCAGTGAGAAAGTTTTAAGAGATGCTAAGCGTTTAGGATTTTCAGATCTTCAGATAGCCGAATTAACTGGCAGCACAGAAGAGGACGTCAGAAAACGCAGATCAATATTAGGAATGCATCCGGTTTATAAGACAGTTGATACCTGCGCGGCTGAATTCAAGGCAATGACCCCGTATCACTACTCTTCTTATGATTATGAGACAGAGGTTGAACCTAGAACAAAACCAGCAGTAATCATTCTAGGAAGTGGGCCAAATAGAATTGGTCAGGGAGTCGAATTTGATTACTCCTGTGTCCATGCTGCTTTCGCTTTGCGGGCGATGGATTTTGAAACAATCATGATCAATTGCAACCCAGAAACTGTTTCAACGGATTACGACACTTCAGATCGACTTTACTTTGAACCGTTAACTTTTGAAGATGTAATGGAAGTTTATGAAGCAGAACTCGCGGTTGGACCAATAGTGGGTGTTGTTGTTCAACTCGGAGGGCAAACTCCTTTAGGTCTTGCCGCAAGATTGCAATCAGCCGGCGTTCCTATTGTTGGAACAAGTCCCACAGCGATCGATATTGCTGAGGATCGCGGATTGTTCGGTCAATTACTTAAGGATCAAAATCTACGTGCACCAAAATTCGGAATGGCTGGATCTTTTGAGCAAGCACAAAAGATTGCATATGAAATTGGTTATCCAGTTTTAGCCAGACCTTCTTATGTTCTTGGTGGCCGGGGAATGGAAATTGTCTATGACGAGCAGACGCTCTCTGCTTACATCAGTAAATCAACCGAAATATCTTTATCTCATCCAGTAATGATCGATAAGTTTTTGGATGATGCTATTGAGGTAGATGTTGACGCATTATTTGATGGCGAGGAGTTATTTCTTGGTGGAGTCATGGAGCATATTGAGGAAGCGGGCGTGCACTCCGGAGATTCAGCGTGCGTATTGCCTCCTACTTCGATCCTGCCCAGCATGAGTAAAGAGATTAGAGATGCAACTGAAAAAATTGCCAGGGGGGTCGGAGTAAAAGGGTTAATAAATATTCAATTCGCGATCGCTGAAGATCTGTTATATGTATTAGAAGCCAATCCAAGGGCATCTAGAACTGTTCCTTTTGTTAGTAAAGCCACAGGTATCTCGTTAGCGAAATGTGCAGCCGCAATTTCATTAGGTAAATCGATTGCAGATCTAAGAGCAGAAGGCGCTTTGCCAAAATCAGGGGATGGTGTTGCACAGGGCATTAGTGTTAAAGAAGCGGTACTGCCATGGAATAGATTTAGAAAGAAAGACGGAAGTGGAGTTGATTCTTTGCTAGGTCCAGAGATGCGTTCTACTGGAGAAGTTATGGGCAGAGATGATGAATTTGGGGCGGCTTTCTCGAAGAGTCAAAGTGGCGCCCTAGGTGCTTTACCTACATCTGGCACGGTATTTGCATCATTTGCTGATCGAAATAAAGCAGATTCCGTAGAATCAGTAAAAGCTCTCTCGAAGTTAGGTTTTAAAATTATTGCTACCGCTGGGACAGCAAAAGTTTTAGCCAAAGCCGGCGTTAAAGCTAAGGTGATTCGTAAATATTCAGAAGGTCTGGGACCTAAAGGAGAGTTGACCGCGGTTGACTCAATTGAAAGTGGTCAAATTTCACTGGTGATAAATACTCCATTCGGTTCCGGACCGCGTGAAGATGGTTGGCGGATTAGAACTGCCGCAGTTGCCAGAGGAATCCCAATCATCACGACTATTCCGGGACTTAAAGCAGCAGTATTAGGAATAGCCGCTCAACAAAAAGGTGGATTCCAAGTTAAATCATTGCAGGATTGGTTGAAGTAAATGAGTACTCCAGTGCAAACTCAATGCGAAATTATTTCCAATAAGCGTGTTGGTACCTACCACCACATCACTTTGTCGGCAGACAAAATTTCTGAGAGAGCAAAACCGGGAAACTTTATTGGCATAAGTGTTGGTGATGAAAAAAGTTCGATGTTGTTGCGACGTTCTTTTGCAATTTACCAAGCTTCAGGCAGAGGTCCCTTTGGTGGAACTATTGAAATTATTGTTTCAGCAAATGGACCGGGTACTAGGTGGTTAGTAAATAGAACCCCCCACGAAAAAATTGACGTAGTCGGTCCGCTCGGAAACTCCTTTAGGATTCCAAAAGAGCCAGTACGTGCGCTCTTGATCGGTGGAGGATACGGATCAGCGGCACTCTTTTCATTAGGAGATGCACTTAGACAGCGAAATTGTCGCGTTGAAATGATCGTCGGGGCTGCAACAGCTGAAAAAGTATTTGCACCCGTAGAAGGAAAAAGATCGGTGCATTCGTTATCCATATTTACTGAAGATGGAACCATGGGAACACAAGGTCGAGTCACTGATCCGATAGAAAGTTTGCTTGATAACACAGATATTATTTATGCCTGCGGTCCTATGGGAATGCTGCAAGCGATTAGTAAAATCGCTGCGAGAAAAGAGATTCCATGTCAAAGTGCTGTTGAGGAATCTATGGCTTGTGGAATCGGAATTTGCATGACTTGTGTATTGCCGGTTATTGGTGATGATGGTGTAACTCGAATGGTCAGATCTTGCACTGAAGGACCGATTTTTGAAGGTTCAAAAGTTCGGTGGAATGATATTGGATCAGTTCCGCCAGGCACTTACGGTGGTCCTAAATGACTCAAAATCAATTAGATCAGTCAGCTAAATTCGGATCAGTTACCTTTCCTCATCCAATATTTACCGCAAGTGGTTGTGCTGCCAATGGAAAAGAGCTTTCACAATTTTTCAAACTCTCGGAAATTGGGGCAGTCGTAACTAAATCGGTAATGAGTAATCCTCGCTCAGGTCGTGCGACACCACGTATGGCTGAAACGGCAAGTGGGATGTTAAACGCTATTGGATTGCAAGGTCCGGGAATCGATTCATTTTTAGAGCATGACCTTCCCTGGTTGCACGCCGAGGGTGCCAGGACAATTGTTTCAATCGCAGGTGAAAGTGTTGAAGAGTTTGCAGCATTGGCTCGCAAAGTTCGTCAAGCACCTGGCGTGAGTGCGATAGAGGTTAATATCTCTTGTCCAAATGTGGAGAATAGAGGTCTGGTTTTTGCCTGTGATCCAGTAAGTGCTCGTAACGTGATTGAGGCTGTTAAACGAAGTGTTGGAAATACATTGCCAATAATTGCAAAACTTTCCCCCGATGTCACAGATATTTCAATAATCGCTCGCGAAGTTCAAGATGCAGGCGCCGATGCCGTGGCCATGATTAATACTTTGTTGGGCATGGTGATTGATACTAAAAAAATGCGCCCATTATTAGCAAATAAAACGGGGGGATTGTCAGGTCCGGCGATCCGTCCGGTAGCGGTTAGAGCTATTTACCAGGTACATGCTGCACTTCCAAAACTTCCGATATTGGGAATGGGTGGAGTTATGAGTGGAGAGGATGCATTTGAATTAATCTTGGCTGGCGCATCTGGCGTAAGTGTTGGTACTGCAAGTTTCAATGATCCAAATGCAGCGCCAAGAATTCAAAGAGAGTTACTAGAGATTGTTGAGAAACGCGGATTTAACGCACTTTCTGAGGCGGTTGGTTATGCGCATCGGGCTTAGTGAAGATCTTTATCAATTAGAGGAGTCAGAAAATGAGTTATAAAGCTCCGATAGTTCTCGCTTTGGATACAACAGATCAAAAAACTGCCTGCGATTGGGCGCAGCAAGCCCAGGATTCAATTCAAGTTGCCAAAGTTGGTCTTGAGTTCTTCTTAAGTAACGGTTCTAATGGTGTTGCTGCAATAAGAAAGGCTGCTCCTACTTTGGAATTCTTTCTAGATTTGAAACTCCACGATATTCCAAATACCGTGAAAGGTGCAGCATTAGCGGTTGAAGATTTAAAACCGGATTTTTTAACGGTTCATGCATCTGGAGGATTTGAAATGATGGCTGCAGCGGTAAAAGCATTACCAAATTGCCAAATAACGGCCGTTACAGTTTTGACTTCAATCTCAGCAGAGCAATTAGCTAAATTAGGTCTCGGAATTGATCCAAGCGCTGTTTCACTCGCTTGGGCAACTCAAGCAGTTGATGCCGGTGCCAAAGCGATTGTTACTTCACCTCAAGAAGTTGCTAATTTGCGTAAAAATTTACCCGCACACATCAAATTGATCACTCCTGGAGTGCGTCCTATCGGAAGCGAAATAGGGGATCAAGCCCGGGTCGCCACCCCAGTTGAAGCATTGCAACGTGGAGCGGATTTAGTTGTGATTGGCCGACCGATTACAGCCGGACAAAACGGGACATCTTCTAGCGCGGCTGCAATAGCTAGAGAAATTCAAGATGCCGGGATCGGGAATTCTCGCTAGATTGAGGGCATGGCATTACCAATACTGACCGCAGAACAACGCGCGGAAGCACTAGCGAAAGCTGCAGTTGCTCGCAAAGAGCGTGCTGAAATTAAAGGTCGTTTAAAAAAAGGTGAACTCTCATTAGAGCAAGTGATTCAATCTGGACAAGAAATTGAGAGCATTGGAAAGATGAAAGTTATTGCCTTGATTGAATCACTCCCAGGTGTAGGAAAAGTCAGGGCGAAATCAGTAATGGAAAAGATCGGAATCGCAGAAAGTCGCAGAATACGTGGATTAGGTATCCATCAAATTCGCGAATTAACTGCTCATTTTAATTTGAACTAGCCGATAAGATTCGGTCATGAAATTGATAGTTCTCTCTGGCCCAGGGGGAGTAGGCAAGTCGACGGTGATTTCATATTTACGGGCCCATGAGAGTAAGGTCTGGGTAAGTGTTTCAGCAACAACCAGATCTCCTCGTTTGGGTGAAGTTGATGGAATTGATTACTATTTTTTATCTGATTTAGAGTTTGATACATGGATATCTGAAGATAAATTTTTAGAGTGGGCTGATTTCGCTGGTGCGCGTTACGGAACACCTAAAGAATTTGTGGATGAACATTTAAATTCCGGAAAAAGTGTTTTATTAGAGTTAGAGATTTCGGGAGCCAGGCAGGTCCGTGCTAAAAATCCGCAGGCTTTATTGGTCTTTTTGGCCCCTCCATCTTGGGAAGAACTCGAGGAAAGGCTCTTAAAACGCGGTACCGACACCGAAGAAAGACGAGCAGCACGGTTGGCTTTAGCCCGGGCTGAGATGGCCGCTCAAGGGGAGTTTGACCTTACTTTGGTAAATACGAGCGTAGAAGAGGTTGCTACGAGGCTGATATCCTTGGCACTTGATTAGCGGGTGATTTAGTCGGCCCGGTTGATTTAAATGATCTATTTGAGGAGCTTTCTGTGTATGCAAGCGATGGAATCACAAATCCGCCAATTGATGAATTGTTAGACAAGGCCGGGTCGAAGTACAACCTAGTGATCTTTTCAGCCAAGCGTGCCAGACAGATCAATGCTTACTACTCCCAACTCAGTGAAGGTTTGCTTGAGTACGTCGGACCATTAGTAGAAACTCATGTCCACGAAAAACCTTTATCAATCGCTTTTCGCGAAATAAGTGAGGGTTTAGTCACACTGGAACCTTTGGATCCAGTCGAATCTCAAGCGTAGTTAGAAAAAGTTGAAGATGCGTTCCCCACGCAAAATCATTTTAGGTGTCTCTGGTGGAATCGCTGCCTATAAGTCAGCAGAACTTCTACGCAGGCTGCAAGATCGTGGATTTGATATCACAGTTATTCCGACCCAGGCTTCTTTGAATTTTGTTGGAGTTGCAACATGGGAAGGCTTGTCTGGCAATCCAGTACAAAGTGATTTATGGCAAAACATTTCTCAGGTACCACATATTAATTTAGCGAAAAATACTCATGCAATTTTAATTGCCCCTGCAACCGCTGATCTAATGGCCAAATTAGCAATAGGCCGAGCAGATGATCTGCTTACAACAACAGTTCTATCCTCCGATGCTCCAAAGATTTTGATTCCAGCAATGCATCCAAATATGTGGCTTAATCCCGCAACTCAAGCAAATGTAAAGTTATTAACAGAACGTGGTTTTCATATTTTGGAACCAGCAATTGGGCCATTAACTAGCGGAGACACTGGAATAGGCCGTTTCCCAGAGAGCTTTGAAATTATTGATTTCTTTCTTGCAAGTATTGGCAGTAAATCAGATTTACTCGGAAAAAAAGTTTTAATAACGGCTGGCGGAACACGCGAAGAGATTGATCCAGTTAGATATATTGGAAATCGGTCATCGGGTAAGCAAGGTTATGCGTTGGCTAACGCGGCAGCAGCGCGCGGAGCCAAGGTTGTTTTGATATCAGCCAATGTTTCAATCGATGATCCAGTAGGTGTGGAAGTTGTTAAAGTAAATAGTGCGCTTGAAATGGGAGACAAATTGTTTGAATTTGCCGAATCCCAAGATTTGATCATGATGAGCGCGGCAGTTTCTGATTATCGAGTCGCTGATCGAAGTCAAAACAAGATCAAAAGAGATGGAACATCTCTGAAACTTGAATTGATCGAAAACCCAGATTTGATTGCCACAATATCAGTTGCTGAAAGGCCAAATCGTAATAATCAAATCATTATGGCATTCGCCGCAGAAACCTCAATATCTGTTGAAGAGGCTCGAGAGAAGCTACTTCGCAAAGGGGTTGATCTGCTATTCCTAAATGATGTGTTAAACCAAGATGTATTTGGTTCTGAAAATAACGGTGGATATTTACTGGATTCTGCTGGGGTTATTGCTCAACTTCCATACCAATCCAAGGACACGCTAGCCGAACATTTACTGGATTTAGTAGCAAAACGACTAGATTAGCGCAATGCCTAATCGACTTTTTACCTCTGAATCTGTCACTGAGGGCCATCCCGACAACATGGCCGACCAAATTTCTGATGCGATACTTGATAGTTTCTTGGCGGAAGATCCTAAATCACGTGTAGCCGTTGAAACATTACTGACAACAGGGCAGATTCATATTGCTGGCGAAGTAACCACTACAGCATCGCCTGATTTGATGTCGCTAGTGCGAACTGTTGTTGCAGACATTGGTTATAACTCAAGTGATGTTGGATTTGATGCACAATCTTGTGGAATCAGCATTTCCCTGGGAAAACAATCGCCAGATATCGCCCAAGGTGTTGATGATGCCTTTGAACGAAGAAGTGATTCATCGGTAGATCCGTTGGACTTACAAGGCGCTGGCGATCAAGGATTAATGTTTGGATACGCCTGTAATGACACACCAGAATTGATGCCATTGCCAATTGCTATGGCACATCGACTCGCTGAACAACTTGCAAAAGTTCGCAAAAATGGAACCTTGTCATATTTGAGACCTGATGGAAAAACACAGGTAACTATTGAGTATGACGGACATCGTCCAATCCGTTTGGACACAGTAGTTGTCTCTACCCAACATGACGAAAGGGTTGATCTCGAAAAAGTTTTACAAAAGGATTTGTTGAGAGAAGTTATCGCTCCTGTATTGGAAATGTATGAGTTGCCGAGCAAAAACATCAACGCCTATATAAATCCAACTGGAAGGTTTGTTGTTGGAGGTCCGATGGGTGATGCCGGATTGACTGGTCGGAAGATCATCGTTGATTCTTACGGTGGAATGGCTCGTCATGGTGGCGGAGCGTTCAGTGGAAAAGATCCTTCAAAAGTTGATCGTTCTGCAGCATATGCCATGAGATGGGTTGCAAAAAACGCAGTGGCTGCTGGATTGGCTGATCGTTGCGAAGTTCAGGTTGCCTATGCAATTGGAAAAGCAAAACCTGTTGGACTCTTTGTCGAAACTTTTGGAACTAGCGCTCTCTCCGAAGAAAAGATCCAAAGCGCCGTGATGGAAGTTTTTGATCTGCGGCCGGCTGCAATTATCCGTGATCTCAACTTACTGCGCCCGATTTATCGCAAAACCAGTACCTATGGTCATTTTGGACGCGAACTACCAGAATTTGCTTGGGAACAAACCAATAGAGCAACGGAGTTACGTAGCGCTTTAGGAATGTGAGTAACAGGTGGCGCAAGTACCAAAAGCTTTAACCTTAGTAAGGCAACGAGCGCCAAAAATACCAGGCAAACCGGCAACAAATTCTCCAATTGCTCGGGTATTGGTTGACACTGGTGTATTTCATCTAGATCAAGAATTCGATTTTCTGGTACCTGAGGAGTTGTCAGAGATTGCGACACCTGGTGTATCAATACGAGTGCCTTTTAATGGTAGAAAATGCGATGGATTCATTGTGGGGCGAGCAAATAGTTCTGCTCACGTAGGCCGGATGCAATATATAGATAAAGTTAATCATGAAACGCCATTATTGACCGCCACTGTCTTGAATTTATCGAGAGCGGTGGCTAGAAAGTATGCGGGCAATATTATGGATGTACTTCGTTTTGCGATTCCAGTCGCTATCAATTCCACAGAAGAAGTTTTTCCAACTTCTTCTGACGAAAAACCGATCAATAAAGATCTGATTCAACATTATCCGCCGTCATACTTTGATTCGCTTCAAAAAGGCGAAGCTTCGCATGTCGTTTGGACACCGCTTCCTTCCACAGAACCCTTTGAATTGATGGCAGAAATCTGCAAAATTAGAAATGGAAATATATTAATTTTAGTACCCGATGCAAAAAATGTTGAAAGGTGTCTGAAGGTTTTCCTAAGTAGTGGAATTGGCAAGAACATTATAACGTGGAGTTCTGAATTAACTAAAAGTCAGCGGTACTCGAATTTTTTGCAGATACTAAATGGAAATGTTCAGATTGTTATTGGCGTAAGAGGCGCCATCTTTTTGCCAGTCCAATATCTATCTCTAATTATTGTCTGGGACGAAGGAAATGAAAATTATAGTGAAATTAGAACACCAGGTTGGCATGCACGAGAAGTAGCGATAGAACGAACCATGCAGGAAGGATGCGCACTCATCCTTGGTAGCTTTTCACCATCTTTACTTTCGACCAAATATACTCTGGCAGGCTGGCTAAAACCTCTACACCCACTTCGAGAAGTATTTCGAGAATTTTCCCCAAAATTTAACGGAATTTCCGAACTAAGTTCACCTGATGAAAGAGGTCGAATTTCCACTAAAGCTTGGAAGACCATACAAAAAGGATTGCAGAGTGGTCCGGTCTTAATCCAAGTTCCTTTAAGGGGCTACATTCGATCATTAATCTGTCAAAAGTGTGCCAATCACGCTCGCTGTCCGTGCGGTGGAAAGTTAATAATTGCATCTGCACAAAAGAACATTGTTTGTGGACTTTGTGGAGTCTTTCAATCAGATTGGCAGTGCGACTATTGCGCAGGTAAAATTTTTAGACATTCAAATATCGGCGACGAGCGA
>SYCR01000044.1:0-6731 GCA_005786885.1 Actinomycetota bacterium
GAAGCGGTAAAAACCGAAGCGGTAAAAACCGAAGCGGTAAAAACTGAAGTTGCAGCCGTGGCAGCACCAAAGAAAGTTGTTGCGATAAAAGTAATCTCTTGTGAAAAAGGTAAAATCACTAAGAAAGTTAGTGGGACAAATCCAAGATGCCCTGCTGGCTTTAAGAAAAAGTAATTAAATTCGCGTTATATCTGCACCCAATGAGCGTAACTGTTTGTCAAAATTTGGATAACCACGATCGATATGAAAAGCATCTTCAATAATTGTGGTGCCATCGCTAACTAAAGCTGCAAGAACTAAAGCAGCCCCTGCGCGAATATCTGTTGCTGCAACTGGTGCACTTGAAAGTCGCTCTTTTCCACGTACAAAGGCGTGATGGCCATCTGTTGTCACATCCGCTCCAAGACGCATAAGTTCATTCACAAACATAAATCGACCTTCAAAAACATTTTCGGTGACCATTGCCGAACCTTCGGCGATTGCATTCAATGCGATAACCATTGGCTGAAGATCTGTAGGAAATCCGGGATAAGGAAGCGTGACAACATCGACCGCCTTAGGCCGAGATTCCATATGTACTCGAATTCCATTATTAGTTGTTGTAACTACCGCACCTGCAAGAACTAATTTGTCTAGTGGCAATTCAAGATCTTCTGGCCTCGCTCCAATAATTGTGATGTCACCTTTAGTCATTGCTGCCGCAAATGCCCAGGTTCCAGTAACAATTCGATCAGGGATTGTGGTGTGGTCTACTGGCTTTAAAGTTTTTACACCAGTTATTGTCAAAGTAGGGGAGCCCAAACCTTTTATTTTTGCTCCCATTGAAATTAACATTTGTCCTAGATCCACAATATCTGGCTCTCGAGCAGCGTTATCAATAATTGTCACGCCATTTGCGAGTACTGATGCAGTTAGTAAATTCTCAGTGGCTCCAACACTTGGAAAATCCAAATAAATTTCAGCACCAACAAGTCCATTTGGTGCAGTGGCAATCACAAAGCCATGTTCATTTGAAATTACTGCTCCAAGTTGCTCTAAACCTTTAATATGAAAATCTAAACCTCGTGAACCAATTGCATCTCCTCCTGGCAATGCGACTTCAGCTAAACCAGTGCGAGCCACCAATGGTCCAAGCACATTTATAGATGCCCGCATTTTGCGCACTAAGTCATAATCTGCACGGTGATGTAATTCATTTGGAATAGTTAATGTAATGATTGCTGAATCGACATCATGAGTAAAAGTTGCGCCAAGACGGGCGAGTAATTCACCCATTATTTCGACATCTGCGATAGATGGGATGTTGCGCAAGGTATGAACCCCGGGAGCCAAAAGAGCAGCCGCCATCAACTTCAGGACTGAATTCTTAGCACCGGTCACTGTGACGGTGCCGGCCAGCCTGGCCCCACCGCGAACCTGAATTCGGCCGGAATTGAGCTCTGATCCGGGCTCAGTGGTTGGTTTCACAGGGTTGATGTTACGGGAACCCAACACTCGGAATAGGCTTAGCGCATGGTTAACCTGACGCGTATTTACACAAAAACTGGCGATGACGGCACTACATCCCTTGGCGATATGAGCCGAACCTCTAAAAATGATCCACGACTTGAAGCTTATGCCACAGTGGATGAGGCTAATTCAAGTATTGGCGTGGTTTTAGCATTGGGCAAAGTTAGTGAAGAGGTTGGCAAATTACTGGTTAGAGTACAAAACGACCTTTTTGATGTTGGAGCTGATTTATGTACTCCAGTCATTGATTCACCGGCATTTGAACCATTAAGAATTTTAGAGTCACAAGTAGATTACCTTGAAGAGCAGATTGACAAATTCAATGGAGAGTTAGAAACACTTCGCTCATTTGTCCTACCAGGTGGAACTGGAGAAGCAGCACTTCTTCATGTGGCTAGAACTGTTACACGTAGAGCAGAGCGTTGTACCTGGGCAGCAATCCATGCATTTGGTGGTGGCGTAAATCCAACTACCGCAAAATATTTGAATCGTCTTTCTGACTTGCTCTTTGTTTTAGCAAGATATGAAAATAAAAAAATCGGTGATGAACTTTGGGTACCTGGGGCAAATAGATAAGAAATTACTGACCGGCAGGTGGTTGATTTTCAGTTTGGGTTTCACTTGGAGCCAGTGTTTGCAGAGCACTAACAAATTTATCTGATGGTATTTCGCCAGCAACGGGACCCCTAATGCATGTAGTGACAATACGATTTATCTCAGAATTGCTTTTTAATGGCTCTGTGCTGATTAGAAAATAAGTGGTAACAATCTTTCCCTTACTTCCTTTTCGCAATGAAGTTAAGCTCCCTAAAGGCTTTCCATCATATGCAACAACCCTTGAAGTGAATTGCCATGCGCTACATTTTTCTTCAGCAGCTACCTGGATCACTGTGCAAATAAATTTTTTGCAATTCTTTATATCAGCGGCAAGTGTTTTTTTTGAAGTTAGAAGTGTTACTAACTCTTTTTCATTTTTTGGCGAAGAGTAGTAAATTCCATTGCTTAATTTAAATCCTTTAGGTGGCCATTTCGCCTTTGGAATTGGAATCGGCTTAGCGGTTTTGCGCACCTTTTTCTTGACCGGCTTCTTCTTGACTGGCTTCTTCTTGACTGGCTTCTTCTTGACTGGCTTCTTTTCTGTTGTTGATTTCTTGGCTGTCGAAGAACTCATTTTTGGAGTAGGCGTTGGATTGTTCGCAGCATTAGCCGGGAGCGCACCAAACAAAAGGGCCAGTGTTAGTAATACTCTTAGAGACGACAACTTACTTCTCCCACCGGAAAGTTTTAAGAGCTAAAAAGAATCCAAGAACTGACCAAACACCTAGGAATATGGCAATTTTCCCTAACTCCCAACTGCCAGCAACTTCTTGAGCTGCAAATGAATCCGGCAGGAATACCGCCCGCATGCCTTGAGTTAGCCATTTCAACGGGAAAATTGCTGCAAAATTTTGCATCCAGGTTGGCAACTGAGTAAATACAAAGAAAACCCCGCTAAAAAATTGCAAGATGATCACGATTGGTGAAACCACAGCGGATGCACCTCGACCACTTTTTGGAACCGAAGAAAAGGCAATACCTAGCAATGTTGAACTGATTAATCCAAGCAACATCACCCAAATAAAAGTTAACCAACGTTCCGGATCTGTAGGAAGAGTAATTCCATAAAGTAGAACTCCAAAAATTAACAACAAAATTACTTGAATACTCATACTTACAAAGACGAGAATGATTTTTCCAATAAAATACGAAGATGCCGGTGCTGGCGTTCCACGCAAACGTTTAAGAGTCCCATCATCACGTTCCATCGGAATGGTTATCGCTAATTGTTGAAATCCAGTGTTGACTAAACCTGATGCGATCATTCCTGCTACAAAATATTGGCTAAATGTGACGCCGGGTGCAATTTCATCTTTGAAAACTGAACCAAAAATTAATAATAATAAAACTGGAAATAACAACGTAAAAACAACTGATTCTCGTTGCCTCATAAACTGCTTTACTTCTAGAAATCCACGGCTGATTCCAATTTTTAAAGTACTTGGTAATTTTAATTGGCTCATACTTTTTCACCAATCATTTCAAGATAAATATCTTCAAGATTTGGCCGACTTACCGAAAGATCCTTAATTTCTCCATCTATACGGGCACTCAATTTATTAACAAATTGAGTAGGAGAATCAGTTGTCTCTAAAAAGACTTTTCCATTTTCGCTCCAACTTACTCGAGCTTTGGCGCAAGAGCGACCACCAAGCAAAGCAGGAGTGGAAACTTCAAGAATTTTGCCATTTGTCATTACTGCTAAGCGATCAGCAAGCGCCTCAGCCTCATCCAAATAATGAGTAGTCATTAAAATTGTGGTTCCATCATTTTTGAGTTGACGAATCAAATCCCAAAAGGCCCGTCTTGCTTCTGGGTCAAACCCGGTCGTCGGTTCATCCAAGAAGAGCAGTTCAGGGTTGCCTAGGATTCCAAGCGCCACATCTAATCTGCGGCGTTGCCCGCCAGAGAGTTGCTCACCTTTTGTTTTACGTTTTTCAGCTAATCCAACCGCAGCAATAACCTCATCAACATTTTTTGGATTGGAGTAATAACCAGCGAAGTGCGAAATAGCTTCTTCGACTGTTAAATCAGCCGCATCTTTTGTTGATTGCAGAACTATTCCGATTCGATTTCTCCAGGCCCGAATATCGGTATTGGCTGGGTCCACCCCAAGAACAGAAACAGTACCTCCATCTCTAGATCGATAGCCTTCAAGGATTTCTACCGTTGTAGTTTTCCCAGCACCATTTGGCCCAAGTAGTGCGAATATCTCACCACTTTTGACTTCAAGATCTATTCCGGCTACAGCGACATGATTCGGGTAGCTTTTCGAGAGTCCGTGGACTTCAATAGCTGAGGAAGTTGAACTCACACCCCTTACTTTGCCATATCGGAAAGGCGGGGGGTAATCCAGATTGAAAAGTAAGGGAAAGAGCGGAAAGTAGGCAAGAATTGGAGAGTGAGCCCTCGTAAACACCGCCGCGCCCCTAGTGATGATGATGGCGAGCGTGAAATAAATCCATCAAATGAAACTGTTGAGGATGGTTACCGAGTCAGAAGAATTACCGGCTCTAGTTCAAGCAAAGTTTATCGTTGCCCAGGCTGTGATCAAGAAATTCGAATGGGTACACCACATGTTGTTGCTTGGGTAGAAGATGATGCAGAAACAAGGCGTCATTGGCACACGCCTTGTTGGGAATCTCGCAATCGACGGGCGCCAAAAATTGAACGAACTCGTAATGCCCCAAGATATTAACTACTAAAGAAGTTATCCAATACTTTTTCCATGTAATAGTTTTACAATCCCAGTAATAATTTTATCTGCCCGAGCAGTTCTATTAAAGGTAGTAAATTTCAAAGGTAATTGAAAGTATGGTTTTACAACTGAGCGTGGATAAGTAAATTCAAGCAATCCTTCAGGACCATGAATTCGCCCCATTCCACTATTTTTAACACCGCCAAAAGGCAAAGATGCGATAGCAGCAAAGGAGATTGCTGAATTTATCGAAACCATGCCACATTTAAGTTGAGAGGCAATTTTATGACCATGGTGCTTCGACCAAACAGCAGCAGCTAAACCATATGAGGTTGCGTTTGCCCTTTGTACTGCTTCATCCATATCTGGAACACGGTTAATAATTAACACTGGTCCAAAAGTTTCTTCGGTGATCGCAGGTGAAGATTCATCTACTTCACAGATAATCACGGGATCCACAAAAGGTTTATGAACCGAACTGGAGCCACCAACGATTGCTGAGCCACCATCATGTAGAGCACTATTAATATGAGATTGAATTATATCTAACTGACGAGGCATAGTTGCCGGTCCATAATTGACACCTGCAGATATTGATGTGGCTTTAACTTTTAACAACTCAATAAATTCATCAGCAACTACTTCATGCACATAGACGCGTTCGGCACTAATACATGTTTGACCAGCATTTGACATCCCAGACCATAATGTAAATTCAGCCGCAAGATCTAAATTTGCATCTTTATCCACAATTACTGGATCTTTACCACCACATTCAAGAACAAAAGGAATCATCTTCTCGACACACACAGCAGCAACTTTCTTTGCAGTCACTGTGGATCCGGTGAAAGAGATTTTATCTACTCCACGCGTCGCTGAAGTTAAAAACTTTCCAGTATCAGGCAAACCTGGAATTACAATTAAGAGTTCATGCTCGGGATGGATTTCACGAAGAGTTGCTTCAAGCCAAATTGCAACAGCTGGCGTGTACTCACTTGGTTTGAATACAACGGTATTTCCAGCAGCTAATGCGTAAGAAATTGAGCCCATTGGGGTGAAAATTGGATAATTCCAAGGTCCAATCACACCGACAACACCAAATGGAGATCGCTCGACTTGTGCAGACATATTTGCCATCAGTAATCCGGGGGAACGTTTAGTAGTTTTCAGATAAAAACTAGCTTTACGTGCAGCCCAACCAAGATGACCAATCGCAAGTGAAGTTTCAAGTTTCGCATCGCTAAATGGTTTGCCAGTCTCGGCAGAAACTAACTTCGCACCCTCATCAATTCGTTTTGTTAAAAGTCGATTCCAAGCCAGAAGAATTCTTCGGCGACTGTTGGAGCTTTGCGAAGCCCACCAAATTTGAGATTCACGAGCACGGTCAACAGCTTCTTGCACCTGAGTATCAGAAGTATTTGGATAATTTGCAAAAACTTCGCCACTTTCGGGGTAATGGGTCGCAAAAGTTGCATCTGTGGTTTGTGACATTGGCCAATCATCTCAGTTCTTCTCATTTCAGCATAGTTTTTACCTCTAAAAGAGCAATTCCGTTAAGTCGTTTAGCGCATAATTGGGGAATGGCCGAAATGATCAGAGCAAGCACTGTGCTACCGGCTCGGCGTGAACCTTTTAAGTTGGCGACCACTGATGGCTTGAATTTGGTGGCCGAAATTGCAAGACCGCTCAAAGCCATGAATACGAGTGCTGGAACATTAGTGATGTTGCACCCATTACCAACAGCCGGGGGAATGATGGATAGTCATCTCTACCGTAAGGCCGCAGCACGCCTACCCGAGTTGGCTGATCTAAACATTTTGCGTTTCAATTCTCGAGGAACAGAGAGCGAAGCGGGTCGTAGCGATGGAAATTTTGAAAACGGTGATGGCGAAATCCATGATGTGCAGGCAGCAATTGATTTTGCAGC
>SYCR01000045.1:0-4025 GCA_005786885.1 Actinomycetota bacterium
CCGGTTCCAGTCGAAAGAATGACTCCATCAGGAAAAGTTTGGCAACGGAATAAATACTCAACTAGATCAGGAAGAGTTCGATTCAAACCTGAGAGGGCGGTATCTGCTTGCCAAACAATCTCACTTCCTCTTTTAATTTCTGCGTGAATGCTCATCTCGGCTGCACTTGGTGCCAACCAAGACAAAGTGATATCCGGACCAAGAGAGGTAGAACCTAAATAAGATTTTGCTTGCGGCAGATAAAGTGGATTTTCTCCTTCTATTGTGCGGGCAGTCATGTCATTACAAATTGAGTAACCAATAATTTCACGGTGTTTGTTTACGACAATTGCGACTTCAGGCTCAGGAACTGATGCCTCTGAGTCATATCGAATACCAATTGGATCCCCATTGCCGACTGTGCGGCGACAAGTTGCCTTAAAAAATAACTCTGGTCGATCAGCTTCATAAACTCTTTGGTAAACATCAGGTGTGTCACTTTCCTCTTTGCGGGCATCACGTGACCGCAGGTAAGTAACTCCAGCACCCCATACTTCTGTTTCAGGTGCAACGGGTGGAACTAGTTCGCCTGTGACCACGTTACCGGCATCTTTTTCAATGGCAACTTTTAAATCACTCATTCGCATTTGCAATGCTTGCGTCAATGTTGGGATACCAGGAATAGTTTTGAATACACCATTTTTACTCACCACTAATGCAAATGGATTTGTAGCGGTCGAGATCACGGCAAGTTTCATTAATTCTCCTTAAATTCTGGCATTAGCCTATCGGTGGTTTGGCGGTAGATGATCGCACAACCAATTGATTTGGAGGCTCTATCAAAATATTTTTTTCAATAACTCCGGTTTCCATCTGTTTGAGCAACATGCCTATTGCCACTTTACCCATCTCGTAATTTGGCATCTTCACTGCAGTTATCGGGGGCCAAGTGGCATCGGCAAACCAAATATCATGGATTGAGACAAGTGAAATTTCTTCGGGTACCCGCAATCCTAGGGTATGTATCTGAGCCAATGCTCCAAGGGCTGCGTTGGCGTTTGCAACAATCAAGGCAGTTGGTCGGTTTGGTTGGTCAAGAATTTGCGAAACGGCCTTTCTGCCATCAACTCCCGTATACCCAATTCTTGTGACCCATTCTGAATTTACTTCTAATTTCTTTCGCTTCATCCCAGATGCAAAACCAGCTAATCGACGCGCACCAGTTGGACTGCTTAATTCACCTCCAAGAAACCCAATCTTTTTATGTCCTAAAGAAAAGAGGTGTTCTAATGCTAATTCAACGGCACCTGCATCATCAAAAATAATATGAGATGTATCTGAATCATCTCGAGAATTTATGAGAACAATCGGAAGTGTCCCAGATGTTAATTTCGATAAAGCTTCCTTAGTGATTCCATCTGGCGCTTGAAGCAAAATTCCATCAGCTCTTCTTTCGGCAACTATTCTTCTGAGCCAAGTATCGGCATCCTCAATTTCACTTGCCCGATTTATTAAGACTGATAGGTCAAGAAGTCTCGCCTGCTCTTCAACTCCTTGTGCAATTTCACTAAAAATAGAGTTTGCGTAATCTGGCGTAAGTAAAGCGATTGCACTATTTTTTGATAAGCGTAATGCCCTTGCTGCATGGTTTGGTTGATATCGCAATCGCTTAGCAATTTCAAAGACTCGCGCTCGTGTTTCTCCTGCAACTCTTAGAGTCGGATCCTCATTTAGAATTCGTGAGACTATTGAAATTGAAACACCCGCTTCTTTTGCAACATCTATTAATTTGGCCATGAGTTAGAGCTTCACAACTTGATTTGTTTTAATCGACTCATAAAGCGCTGCTATCAACTTAAGTGTGCCAAGGTTTTCCTGCACACTTGAACGAAGTTGATTTTTCCCCGCAATTGCACCAAGAAGTGAGCCCATAGTTCCGATAAAGGCGTCTGGGAACCAGCGGGTTGTAACTTCATACGGTTTCCAGCCATCAGTCGGTAATTTTGTTGAACTAACTTCTAATGTGTCGAGCCGCCCTGTTGGATAGTCATATAACAAACCAAGCGTTCCTCGAATTGCACCACTGTCACCATCTATCCTGAATTCTGCATAATTATCTCCGCCACGGTTTACATGGTTCGCATGAACTATTGCGGTTACCTCTCCCGGATACTTATATGTACTAATAGTTCTAGTTTCACCAACTGGAAATTGCCCTTGAGTCCGGCCTTTAACACAATAAACAGAAATCGGTTCACCCAAAAACCAGCGGATCACGTCGTGATAATGAATTGAATGAACCATGATTTCTAGCTTTTCCATATTTTGCGCCCAAGGAAACATCTCCCAAGGAGTCGCTAGGTTTACCGTAATTGAGATCGAAGTTACTTCTCCGATCCAACCTAGATCTACCATTTTGTAGGCGGCAGCGATGCCCTCTTCGAACCGTAACTGTTGATTTACTGCCGCAATAATTCCAGCATCATTTACTGCTTTTATCATTACTTCACCATCAGAAATACTTGTTGCTAATGGTTTTTGCGCCAAGATATGGCGTCCACTCTTTGCAACTTCAATAAAGATATCTCGCTGTACTGCAGGAGGTACGGCAATATCAATAACTTGCGCCGAAGTTTCGCGCAATAGCGTTTTTAAATCTGCATAAATCATAGGTATGCCATGTCGACTAGCTACATCTTTTGCGCGCTCTTGATCTACATCGGTAATACCCACTATTTCCAATCCAGCTTTTTTATATGCGGGAAGGTGAGCGCCATCAACTATTCCACCAGCTCCAATAATCGCTATAGGAAGTTTTTGAGAGTCTGGAATCTCTAACTTTATGAAATTCGAAATATCCTGAAATAGATTACTCATTTCTCTAGTTTTTCAAATCCCTCACGTGCCTTTACTGGATCTCTGTATTTAACCGTCTGAAGGTGTTCGCAATACAGAACTAACTCTTCGTCATCAGCGCGAAATACTTCATAACTAACTCTAAATAAACCTAACTCCTCATACTTGGGAGTTTTTTCGAGCAATGTTCGCATTGTGTAAATCGTGTCATTGACAAAAACTGGCTTGATAAATCTAAGTCGATCATATCCGTAGCTAAAAGTTTGGGTGTTGTTATGTGCCATCAATCCCATACCGAAAGAGAAAACGAGAGCACCCGGAACAATTCTTTTCCCAAACATTCCCTCTTTTGTGGCAAAGATTTCGTCTCCAACATAAGGATGCATATCCAGCAGCAAACAGTTGAAAAGCATCATCTCGCCTTCAGAAATAGTTCTCCTAATTGAACGATCAACTTCTCCAACTTGGTAATCCTCATAGTATTTATTATCTTGATTCCATACTGGAACCTGTAAACGCTTAGCAACATCATGATTTGGATTTTTCATTACTTTCCTCCTAGGAATTCTTTACGAATTTTTTCGGTATCTTCGCCAACTCTTGGTGCACCTTTCCGGTTTTTCAAAGTTTTTCCATCAATCCGCATTGGTGATCTAGTTGTCTTGATTTTGATTTCATCAGAATTGCCACGAACCGTTTCTTGCATCATCTCAAGTTGGTCAAATCCTTCATGCTTTACTAGCTCTGGCAAAGTAAGTACTGGAGCGCACCAAACATCCGCTGCATCGAGAATATTTAGCCAGTGCTCAGTTTTCTGGGTTGCTAGATATTTGGAAAGTGCCTGAGTGATTTCCTCTTGATGTTTCCACCAATCCTCAGGATTTGTAAATGATGCAATAGATTCGAGTCCGATTAATAGGCCTAATGAATTTACCGGAGTCATCGCTATAGCTAAGTACCCATTTGCAGTTGGATATATCCCATATGGTGCTGGTAAAAATGCATGTGCCGCATTTCGAGGTCCACGATTAACTCGCAATTCATCATCAAAAGCATGTGCACTCAATAATTCGAATTGCAGATCAAGCATTGACTCAGCCAGGCTGGTATCTACAGAACCACCAATTCCTGTGCGTTCGCGTCGCAACAAAAGTGCAGTTACTCCATGAGCAATATGGATTGAAGTGAGG
>SYCR01000046.1:0-19160 GCA_005786885.1 Actinomycetota bacterium
CGATCAGCAGATTAAATGTTCGATCTGCAAGAACTCGCACCTTTGCAAATTCTGCAGTTATGCGTTGGTTGGTACTACCTGATGTGTATGCACCTGATATTTCAGAGAGCGCCCTAAAGCAATCATTAGTACAAACTTTAAACGGGAAAGTGGACATTGCTGAAAAGATGAAAGAACGTGCATCAAGTTATAGATCAGCTTCACCGATACCGGTACCACCCCCGATTGTGGAAGTGATTCATGATGGTGCGACAGAGGCAACCGTTTTGGATGTGCGATCACATGATCAAATGGGATTGTTATATCTACTTGGTAAAGCGGTCACCGAAGCTGGGGTAGATGTCCGGGCAGCGATAGTTTCTACTTTAGGCGCGGAAGCCTGTGATTCACTTTATATAACCGAAGTTGATGGCCGGCCATTGGGCCCGAAGCGGGCTTTAGAAGTTGCGCAAAGTATTGAGCAGCAGTTGCGCGCTAATAAAATCTAATTTGATCTAATAGGATCCAGCCATGTTTGATTCGCTCAGCAACCGACTTACTAAGACTTTTACCGGACTTCGTAATCGTGGCCGAATTAACCCAGTAGATATCGAAGAAACCTGCGAAGAGATTCGCGTTGCACTTCTTGAAGCTGATGTAGCTGGCTCGGTTGTCTCATTACTTGTAGAAAAAGTGCGAACGCGATCACTTGAGCAAATATCACTAGATAAAAAAGGTATAAATCCTGGGCAGCAGATAATTTCAATTGTTCACGAGGAGCTAGTCTCGATTCTTGGTGGAAGTGCACGCAGATTACGTTATGCGAAAGTTGCCCCAACAGTAATTATGCTGGCTGGATTGCAAGGTTCGGGAAAAACTACTTTGGCTGGAAAATTAGCTGCATACCTAAAGAGTGAAGGAAACACTCCAGTACTTGTGGCCTGCGATTTACAAAGACCTAATGCGGTAGATCAATTGCAGGTTGTTGGAAACTCCGTTGGAGTTCCAGTCTTTGCTCCAGAACCCGGAAACGGTGTTGGAGATCCAGTGAAAGTTGCAAAAGCTGGAATTGAATTTGCGAAACAAAAAGTACACAACTTTGTAATTGTCGATACCGCTGGACGACTTGGTGTTGATAAAGAGTTGATGGAACAAGCAAAAAATATTCGAGATGCGATTTCACCTAACGAAGTACTTTTTGTTGTGGATGCAATGATTGGCCAAGATGCGGTAATTACTGCACAATCTTTTCTTGATGGCGTAGGTTTCGATGGAATCGTGCTCACCAAGATGGACGGAGATGCCAGAGGTGGTGCTGCACTTTCAATAGCATCAGTTACAGGCAGACCGGTGATGTTTTTATCTACTGGTGAAAAAGGTAGTGAGTTTGAGCCATTCCATCCAGATCGAATGGCAAATCGCATTTTGGGTATGGGCGATGTTGCAACTCTTGCGGAGCAAGCCAAGAAAGCACTTGATGGACTCGATGGAGATAGCGCACAAAAGCTTGAAGCTAAATTTGTATCCGGTGAGAAATTTACATTTGATGATTTTCTCGAGCAATTACAGGCCATGAAAAAAATGGGCTCAATGTCTAAAATTTTAGGAATGCTCCCCGGTGCACAAAGTGCTGCCATGAAAAAACAAATTGCTGCAATTGATGAGAATGAGCTCACTCGTGCAGAGGCGATAATTCATTCGATGACACCAACTGAACGCCAAGAACCCAAAATTATTAATGGATCAAGACGGGCTCGAATTGCCCGAGGTAGCGGCACGGAAGTTTTTCAGGTCAACAATGTCTTAGATCGATTTACCGCCGCCCAAAAAGCGATGAAGCAGATGCGCAATCAGCCAGGTTTGGGAGGAGCGGCAAATCTGCCGCCTGCAATGGGCGGGATAGGTGCAATGCCCGCTCAAAAGGTTGCCCCACCACCCAAGCGTTCCAAATCTGGCAATCCCGCTAAAAGAGCCCTTGAAGGAAGATAAATCTCCTCTAAATCTCCTCTAAATCTCCTCTAAATCTCCTTCGTAGGCTCAGAAATCAGGTGAGCTTAGGCCCGTTTTCGCATCTGGCCGATGAGATGGCAAGATATGCCCCAAGTCAGGTGGGCTCGTTTCACCTGCTGGTACCGCTCGAACCAGATAACAATCTAGTTCCTAAAATTCAGGAGTGTTAGTGGCTGCAAAGATTCGTTTGGCGCGTATGGGAAAGATCCGTACCCCTCACTACCGTATTGTCGTTGCTGATTCACGCGCTGCACGTAACTCTCGTGCAATTGAAGAAATTGGTCGCTACTCACCAGGACAAGAACCATCTGTAATTAAAGTTGATTCATCACGCGCCTTGTACTGGTTAAGTGTTGGCGCAAAACCAACTGCAGCAGTTGAAGCGCTATTGAAAATTACCGGAGACTGGCAAAAGCATTACGACCTTCCTGGAAAAGAAGGAACTCTTCGCGTCGCTGCTCCAAAAGAGAGCAAGTTAATTCGTTTTGAAGCTGCCGTAAAAGAAGCAATGAATGAGCCGAAGGATGGCGCAACAACATTAAAGAAAAAAGCTGCAGATCGTCTTGCTGCAAAGAAAGAGCCAGTAGTTCAAGCAGAAGCAGCAGCACCAGCGGCAGAACATGTTGAAGAAGTAGCTGCACCTGTCGAGGAAGCAGCACCAGCAGTTGAAGAAGTTGCAGCACCTGCTGCTGAAACTCCAGCCGAATAATCATGATCGATGAGGCATTAGAACATCTCATCAAAGGGATTGTTGATAATCCTGCTGAAGTAGCTGTGGCTGAAAAAAACGGTCGACGCGGATTAACTTATGAAGTGCGCGTACACCCAGAAGATATTGGCAAAGTAATCGGTCGTAATGGCCGCACTGCAAAAGCTCTTCGCACCGTTGCAAGTGCACTTGCTCGTCGCCCAATCCGGGTAGATCTGCTCGAAGCAGACGAATAAAAATGCTCCTGATCGTAGGCCGTATCGGTCGCGTTCACGGAGTGCGTGGCGAAGTTACCGTCGAAGTACGCACAGATTCACCTGAAGAACGTTTCCAACTTGGTACTACCATTTCTACAGATCCTGCAAAATTTGGCCCTTTAACAATCACCGGACAACGTTGGCACAATGGAATTTTGCTCCTTACTTTTGATGGAGTATCTGACCGCGGGGCTGCCGAAAAGATTAAGAATGTTTTACTTATGGCCGAAGTCGATATTTCCGAAAGTGATCCTGATGAATTTCACGTACAGCTTCTAATTGGCTCTACAATCGAATTAATTGATGGAACTGTTCTCGGAACTATTGACGATGTGCTAACTAATAAAGGCCAGAACTTGCTTTCTTTTATGCGTGGCGGAAATCAAGTTTTAATTCCTTTTGTTAAAGCAATCGTTCCAACTGTAGATATTGCATCTCGCAAAGTTGTTATTACGCCACCTGAAGGGCTTATCGATGAAGATTGATCTAATCTCGATTTTTCCTGAGTACTTTGCTCCGTTAAAACTTTCATTAATTGGCAAGGCAGAACAAGATGGTTTGTTGAGTATTCAAATTCACGATCTCCGAGATTTCACATCCGATGTACATCGCACAGTTGATGACACTCCATATGGCGGTGGAGCTGGAATGGTGATGAAAGCCCAACCGTGGGGAGACGCAACCGATCCAATTATTGAAAACAATCCGCAGATAATTGTTATTGTGCCCACACCCTCAGGCCAAGTATTAACGCAAGAGATGGCTGCAGAATTATCAAAAGCCGATCATTTACTTTTTCTGTGTGGAAGATATGAAGGAATTGATGCTCGTGTAATGACCGACTTGAGCACTCGCGTTGATCTACGTGAGATTTCAATTGGAGATTATGTTTTAGCTGGTGGCGAAGTCGCTGCTTTGGTAATGATTGAAGCGATCACTCGATTAATTCCAGGAGTGCTGGGAAATGCTGCATCCTTGATTGAAGAGTCGCACTCACTAATTCAAGACGGCCAATCGTTAGTTGAATATCCAAACTTCACTAAACCGCCACTTTGGCGCGGTCTTCCGGTGCCTGAAGTGCTTACCTCGGGAAATCACGGTGAAATTGCCAAATGGCGAGCCGCCCAAGCCCTAGCGCGCACCCACAAGATCAAGCAGATTAAGCCTATGAATGGTGACCAATAGCTCCTCAGCAGGGCTGGTTTTGGGGATTACCCCTTGTTGAGGCAGAATACGCAGGTAGTTGCAGCACCACTCGATCGAGGCGCCCCGCCGCAGGGGGTAGCGAATCTCAAATTTGATCGGGTTAGTTCAAGTAAGGCGCTCGTCCTGCGGCGATCTCCTTCCAGATGTTTTAAGAATGCAGGTATTAGAAATGAATATTCTTGACTCCTTAGATGCTGCCTCACTTCGCAGCGATATCCCAACCTTCCGCTCAGGCGATGAACTTAAAGTTCACGTACGCGTTATTGAAGGAAGCAAAAGCCGTATTCAGGTTTTCCAAGGTTTAGTAATTAGTCGCAGTGGCAGTGGAGTTCGCGAGACTTTCACTATCCGCAAAGTTTCATACGGCGTAGGAGTCGAACGTACTTTCCCAATCCACACCCCTGTAATTGAGAAGATGGAAGTTGTCCGTCGCGGAGATGTGCGTCGTGCAAAGCTTTACTACCTTCGCGAGTTGCGCGGAAAAGCTGCCAAGATCCGCGAACGTCGTGGCGAAGTTCCTTCAATTGGTACTGCAGTTAGCGCAGTTACCTCTGCTCCTGTTTCTGATGTGAGTGAAGCAACTGAAGTAGTGGAAGCTGTAGAAGCAGTAGCTACCGAAGAGAATTAATCGCTGTGAAATTTCCTGCGAAGGGTTCGCTCCTTCGTGAAATTCCACTGCTTGTTACCGTTTCTTTAATAATCTCAATTGTTATTAAAGCATTTCTAGTTCAAGCATTTTATATTCCTTCTGGCTCCATGGAACAAACTCTAAAAATTAATGATCGAGTTGTTGTCAATAAATTAGGTAATTTTTTCACTGAAGTTAAACGTGGGGATGTCTTAGTTTTCCGCGATCCAGGGGGATGGTTGCCTAAAAGTTTGCCAGAGAACCATTCTGCGACTGTGCGAATAATTCGAAGCGGATTAGTTTTTGTAGGTTTGCTCCCAGATCCAGCAAAGCAACACCTAATTAAACGTGTGATCGGTGTAGCCGGAGATGAAGTTGTTTGTTGTACTGATAAAAAGTTGAGCATTAATGGTGTGGTCATTAAAGAAAATTATCTTTACCCTGGAAATAATCCAAGTGAATTAGAGTTTCGAGTCACCGTTCCTCAAGGTTTTGTTTGGGCTATGGGGGATCACCGCGCAGCTAGTGAGGATTCCCGGTATCACCAAGAAGATCCTCGTAAAGGTATGGTTCCGCTTTCAGCTGTTGTAGGGCGAGCGGTTGGAATTGTTTGGCCACCTAGCAATGCCGGATTCTTGCCGAAACCAGATGTGTTAAAAAATATTCCAGTGCGCGAACCTAAATCTAATAACAAGCCCAAAACAAAATAAGAACTCAGCAAAATGAGCAAAATGAGCAAAATAAGCAAAAGTAAAAGCTCAACTGTAGAAGCAACTCTCTGGGCAAATGGATTTACCAGAATTGTTGGAGTCGATGAAGCTGGACGTGGTGCATACGCGGGTCCATTAGTTGTTGCAGCGGTAATTCTTGATCCAGATAATCCACTTTCGAAAGTGGGGGATTCAAAAAAGTTCACACCTAAAATCAGAGCAGAAATCGCATTAGAAATTAGAGAGCGAGCATTGGCGGTAGCCGTAATTGAAATATCCCCAGGAGAGATTGATACAAATGGGGTTCATAAAGCTAATTTAGCGGGGATGCGCCGGGTGATAGTTGAAATAGGAAAATGTGATTATGCACTTACGGATGGTTATGCAATTGAAGGAGTGATAGTCCCAACATTGGCAATCTGGAAAGGGGATCAGGTCAGTGCAACTGTTGGAGCAGCATCAATTATTGCTAAAACGCATCGTGATCAAATAATGGTTGAAAGCGATCTACAATTTCCAGGATATGGATTTGCAGATCACAAAGGTTATGGAACCGCCACTCATACAGCTGCGTTAAAAAGTAGAGGGGTTACATCAATTCATCGACGCAGTTTTGCTCCAATTGCTGAACTACTTTTAAACAGTTGATTTTCTTGCACAGCCATGAGGTTAAGATTTAATGCATTCAAAAAGCTAATTTACTCTGCCGAATGTGCAAAACAGTAAGCAGCTATTGGGTGCCAGCGGAGAAGAGATAGCTGTTGATTATCTGATTTCTCAAGGCTATGTAGTTTTTGATCGGAATTGGCGCTCCAAGAGTGGCGAAATAGACATTGTTGCAACTGAGAAATTTAACTCTCAGGATGAACTTATTTTTATAGAGGTAAAAACCAGATCTAGTCGAGATTATGGCGACCCAATTGAAGCTATCTCTGCAACTAAGTATTTAAGAATGTATCGATTGGCACTTGAGTGGCTAAGTGAAAACAGTGCTAGCCGCGAACCATGGAGACTAGATGTCATTTCAATTGTAATTTCAAGAACGCAAGAAATAGAGATTGACCATTTAAAAAGAGTTTGTGCATGAGTCTTGCTATCGCAAAATGTATTTCACTGGTTGGGTTAAATGGATCAATTATTGATGTAGAGGCGGATATCGGAATTGGACTTCCAGGATTCACGCTGCTGGGATTACCTGATGCCGCACTCTCTGAATCTCGAGATCGAGTTCGCGCTGCGCTGATAAATTCTGGAGAAACCTGGCCGAACAAAAGAGTAACAATCTCACTATCGCCTGCTTGGCTTCCAAAACGTGGATCAGGATTTGATCTGGCTATCGCCGCAGCACTGCTTGCAGCCTCAGATGCTGCACCAATAGACAGATTGAATAATGTAATTATCTTAGGAGAGTTAACACTGGAAGGAAAAATAAAAGGGATTCTAGGAATTTTACCGGCATTGATGGCAGCCAAGAAAGCTGGATTTGAAAAAGCAATAGTTCCAGTCGTTAATGCCCAAGAAGCCAGATTAGTGAGCGGTTTAGAAATTTTAGCCATGAGTACTTTGAAAGAGTGTGCGCTTTGGATTCGAACTGGCGAAACTCTCACTCATTCATTTACTGAAAATTATGTAGAAAACAAAGGAAGCGAAGAGTTGGATTTGAGTGAAGTGGGTGGTCAACTTCAAGCCCGTAAAGCTTTAGAGATTTCAGCGATAGGTGGACATCACCTTTTGATGATCGGTCCTCCAGGAGCAGGCAAGACAATGCTTGCTGCCCGATTGCCATCTATCCTTCGTCCGCTTGATCGAGAAGGAGCCCTTGAGGTGACCGCATTGCACTCATTGGCGGGAAAAGTTAGCCATGATTCACCGTTGATTACGCAACCACCATTTGTGGCTCCTCATCACAGTGCAACACGTGCAGCACTTGTTGGTGGTGGAGGAGTGAATATAAAACCAGGGGCGTGCTCTCTTGCTCATAACGGAGTTCTTTTCTTGGATGAAGCACCTGAAATGAGTTCTGGAGTTTTAGATGCATTACGCCAACCTCTTGAATCGGGGTCAATCACTATCTCTCGAAGCGGCGCAAGTGCAAATTTTCCATCTCGCTTTACTTTAGTTTTAGCAGCAAATCCCTGTCCTTGTGGTCGTTTTACTGGAACTGGTCGCAACTGTTCATGCACTCCGCAATCGGTTCGTCGCTACCTAAATAAACTTTCAGGCCCTCTTTTGGATCGCATAGATTTGCAGGTTGAAGTAGGAGCAACTGGCCGTGCTGGTCTATCACAAGTAGGAGAGAGTAGTGGGGTAGTCCGCGCCAGAGTTATGAATGCAAGAAGTATCGCTGCAATTCGTTTTTCAAATTACTACTGGAAAAGTAATTCACTAATCCCAGCCAAATACCTGCGCACTGAGTTTGCACCAGAATCTGCCGGTATAGTTTTTTTGAATCGGGCACTTGATCGAGAGTTGATTACGGCTCGAGCATTTCATCGCATAATTCGGGTTAGTTGGTCGATCGCAGATTTACATCAACATCCGATTCCTACTCTTTCGGATATTGAAGAAGCAACAAAATTGCATGATCGGAGTTTTGTATGAGAAGAATTATTCCAAGCGATAAGGAATGGCCACGCCAATTAGGAATGTTAGAGGTTCCTCCGTCACAATTATTTATAGAATCCAGCGAATCTGATTTTTTGAATTTAACTGCTAAATCAATCGCAATTGTGGGTTCACGAAATGCAACACCATACGGATTAAGAGTTGCTGCCGATTTTGCTGCCGCACTTGCTGAAGCTGGTTACACAATTATTAGTGGAGGTGCTTTTGGAGTAGATGCCGCAGCACATCGTGGAGCACTATCAGTGGGAGGTAAAACTGTAGTGGTGCTTGCCGGGGGAGTTGATTGCCCTTATCCAATGGCCCATAGCAATTTGTTTGCTGACGCCAGCAGAAACGGTGCTCTCGTTTCTGAACATCCGGCAGGTACGCCTTCACGAAAACATAATTTTTTAACTCGGAATCGAATCATCGCAGGGCTAGCATTCGGAACTTTAATTGTTGAAGCTGCTTATAAAAGTGGAGCCATCAGGACCGCTTTGGACACAGTGAAATTGTTGCGCCCGGTTATGGCGATTCCTGGACCAATCTCTTCACCACTTAGCGCTGGTGTGAACCGCTTAATTGCTGATCGAGTTGCAGAGTTAGTCATCTCCAGTTGGGAAATCGAGGAGATGGTTGGCGCATACGGCCAGAGTGGCCGGAGTGGTCAGTTAATACTCGACTCTGATGGGATGATTAACCCGTGCCAAATTCAGAGCAATCAACCCCAGATTTTCGGTCAGGGTTTGTCACTCTCGTAGGTCGGCCTAACACTGGAAAATCAACTTTAATAAATGCTCTAGTCGGCGAAAAAATTGCAATTACTTCAACCAGACCACAGACAACTCGGCGAATCATTCGCGGAGTGATTTCTCGTCCGCAAGGTCAATTAATTTTAGTAGATACACCAGGATTACATCGCCCGCGGACATTATTAGGTGAGCGCTTAAATGCAATCGTGGCTGAGGCTTATTCAGATGTTGATTTAATCGCTTGTTGCCTACCAGCAAATGAAAGCAGCGGATCTGGTGACGAACGGATAATTAGTGAAATAAGCGGAAAGATTCCTTTGATTGCGATAGTTACAAAAAGTGATTCAGTACCAAAAAACGCTCTTCCCAAAAGATTATTAGAAGTTTCAAAATTGGCTCCATGGAAAGAAATCATTCCAGTCTCAGCACGCGAAGGTGATCAGATTGAAAAGTTGCGCGAACTCTTGATCTCATATCTTCCAACCGGTCCAGCTCTTTACCCGGATAATCAAGTTAATGAAGATGATGATTACATGGTTTTTGCTGAATTAATCCGCGAAGCAGCTCTAGAGGAGGTTTCTGATGAGCTTCCACATTCAATTGTTGTAGTTATTGATGAGATCCAAGAGAAAAATATCAAAACTATTTTTGCCACACTCTTCCTTGAGCGCCCAAGTCAGCGCATAATTGTCCTAGGACCAGGTGGGGAGCGGCTAAAGAAGATTGGAACCAAGGCAAGACGTGAAATTGAACTAGTGACAGGGAAACAGGTTTTTCTTAATCTACAAATTTCAATTGAGAAAGAGTGGCAGCGAAATCCGCGATCGCTCGAAAAGTTTGGATTTTAAGGAGCAATAACAGTGAAAAGAATTGCAATCGCTGGCATTTTGACCGAATGTAATGATTTCACTAGTGCCTTAATTACAGAAGCGGATTTTGAACGGGTTGAACTACTCCGTGGCGATCAGATGTTTGAGCGAACCGATGGCGTAGTTGGTGGAACGTTGACCGAACTTGCTAAACATGACGGATTCACTCCAGTACCTCTACTTTTTACTTCAACTATCCCAGGTGGAGCGTTAACAGATCAGTGTTACAAAACTTTTCATGATGAAATTATTGAGCGTTTAAAGGCTGCTGGCCCCCTTGATGGAGTATTGCTTTTATTGCACGGAGCCGCAGTGTCGGTGAGTGTGGCAGATATTGAAGGAGAATTACTTGAGTCAGTGCGAAAAGTCGTCGGCTTAGAAATTCCCGTAATGGTCACTCTTGATTTACATGCGCACATCACTGAAAAGATGGTCGCTCTTTCAACAGCGTTATTTGGATGGGAAACCTATCCACACATGGATTCATTTACCACTGGCGCTCGTGCCGCGGATCTAATCGTTCGAACCCTAAATAAAGAGGTTAAACCTGTTCAAGTCATGGCTCGAGTGCCGGTATTAACTAGTGCGATTAATGCCTCTACTGAAAGACCAGGACCGTTTTTTGATTTAATGAAAAAAGCTAAAAAGTGGGAGCACGAAGGTAAGTGTTTATCTAGCAGTGTCTTTTTGGTGCACCCATATATTGATCGCCCAGAAATGGGAAGTGGTGCGCTAATAGTTACCGACAACGATCCGCAAAGCGCAGCCAATATGACTCGTGAGATTGCACAAGAGTATTGGGATCGACGCCAAGAGTTTGAACCTCAAGTGTGGAAAGCCGCAGCAGCAATTCACGATGCAATTGAGAATTACAGTGGTAGATCAGTTTTAACTGAAGTTGCAGATACTTGCGGTGGAGGATCTGCGGGTGATTGTGTTGCAGTACTGCGCGCTTTACTTGATATCGATACAAATATTAAAGCGATCTATCCCGTGGTTTCACCGAACGCTGCTGTAATAGCAATTAAATCTGGTGTGGGTTCAGAAGTTGAATTACAGATTGGAGCGGAGATTGATAAAAAGTGGGGCGCTCCAGTAAATATCAAAGGCACTGTTCTTAATGTGAGCGATGGACACTTCACTTATCAAGGTGGAGTTTGGGATGGCGCAAGTGGACGTATGGGTGCTACCGCAGTAGTTAGAGTTGGTGGAATCGACATTGTCATAGCGACATTCCCAACATATGAGTGGCGAGATGAGCAGTACCTTTCAATGGGGCTAAATCCGGCCGATTACAAATTAATAATTGTTAAGAATCCAATGAATTACTTCATGACGTACAGTCCACTTGCCGATAACTTCTATGTAATTGACTCACCTGGACCAACTCCGGCAACCTGCAAAGCGCTAACTTATGTGCAAAGAGAAAGACCATTCTTCCCATTTGATAGCGAGATTGCTGGAGATGTCGTAAAACTCTATGGAGCTGTAAACAAAAATTGAAGTTAATTGGCGCCTTAGATCAAGGTACATCAAGCACTAGGTTCATTATTTTTAATCATGATAGTCAGATTGTTGCTATGGACCAGATGGAACACCAGCAGATACTGCTAAACGATGGCTGGGTTGAGCACAACGCTTTAGAAATTTGGGATAACTCCAAGAAGGTTATAGAGGGTGGACTCAAAAAAGTCGGAATCACTGGGTCGGATTTAGCTGCTATTGGAATTACCAATCAAAGAGAGACCATTTTGGCGTGGAACAAAAAAACTGGACTACCTCTCGCAAATGCGATTGTTTGGCAAGATACCAGAGGTAAAAATAATTTAGAGAAACTTTCTGAATCTCAAAAAATAAGTGTCCAGCATTTGAGCGGACTGCCGGCTGCGCCATATTTTTCAGCAAGTAAAATGCAATGGTTGCTAGAAAATACACCTAGCGTGAAAGCAGCTGAGGATGATGATTCGTTAATTTTTGGAACCATGGATACATGGTTACTTTGGAATTTAACTGGTGGTGCAAATGGTGGAGTATTTGTAACTGATGTGACAAATGCCAGTCGCACTCTTTTGATGGATATCGAAAAGCTGGAATGGAATGCTGAATTATGTGAGATTTTTGATATTCAAAAATCTACCCTTCCAACTATTAAATCCTCCTCTGAGATTTATGGCCACACTCTTAAGGATGGAGTTTTTGGCGCAGAGATCCCTATTTCTGGCATCTTAGGTGACCAACAAGCAGCGATGGTGGGTCAGGGATGCTTTGAAAAGGGTGATTCAAAATGTACTTATGGAACGGGCAATTTTGCATTAGTAAATACAGGGACTCAAATAGTTAGAAGCAAAAACGGTTTACTAACAACTGTCTGCTACAAATTTGGAACAGAATCTACGAAATATGCGCTCGAGGGATCAGTCGCCGTAACCGGAGCAGCGGTGCAATGGCTACGAGATCAATTAGAATTAATTCAAAGTGCAGACGAGATAGAGGATTTAGCAAAAAGCGTTCCAGATAATGGGGGAGTGTATTTTGTGCCCGCATTCTCTGGGTTATTTGCGCCGCATTGGAGAAGTGATGCTCGAGGGGTCATAGTCGGATTAACCAGAGGAGTAACCAAAGCGCATCTTGCACGTGCTGCCATAGAAGCAATCTGTTATCAAAGTCGTGAAGTCTTGGTAGCACTAGCAATCGAGAGTGGAGTGCAACTAAAGCAGTTACGCGTTGATGGAGGAATTACGAATAATGAATTGTGCATGCAACTACAGGCAGATATTTTGCAAACTGAGATTGTCAGACCCCAGATAATTGAAACAACAGCATTAGGTGCTGCCTATGCTGCGGGCCTCTCTGTTGGGTATTGGGAAAGTACTGATGAGTTAAAAACAAAAAGTGTAATTGCTAATAAATGGAGCCCAGTTAAAGACAGCGAATTAGCAACAAAAGGTTTTGAGCAGTGGGAAAAAGCCGTATCTAAAACCCTTAATTGGATTTAGTAGTTACAGGTAAGTTTTTTCGACTGGCTAAGTAAGAACCGATTAGCACTAACGGAAACCCAATAAAGATTCCCAGAGTTAGTGGTTCGTCAATCAAAATGACACCCAGTCCGATTGCTACTGCTGTGTTTACATATGTGACTACTGAAGCTCGTGCCGAACCTACTTGAGCAAGTAATTTAAAGAAGTAGTAAAAAGCGGCAGCCGTACTTATTGCACCTAATCCAATAAGAGAGGAGGTAGCTTTTAGTGAAGGAGTTTCAGTTGGAAAGGTCAATGCAGCAGGCACCGCGAAAATAACTGCTGTGATCGCCATCGATATTCCACTTATCGCGATTCCTGGAACTTCTGGTGCTTTTGTTGAAATCATGTTGGTTGCAAAGGCGTAGAGGAAAGCAGATAGCAAAACCATTAAGACGCCAGCAATATCTGTAGCACCATGAAGTGCATCAACTCCGACAAGGGCAAAAACGCCGATAAAACCAATCACTAATCCGAATAATCTTTTAGAGTGCCAGACAGTTGTGTCACCTGAAGCTGAAGCCAGCAAAGTTGCCCAAATAGGAACTGTGGCGATAAGTAGCCCAGCCAATCCGGATGTAATACTTTTTTCTGCTGTGGTAATTAAATACCAAGGGCCAACCATTTCAAGAATGGCGTACACAACAATCAATTTCCAATATTTCTTAGCGGGTGCAATAGCACCTTGCTTGATCGCGATTGGTAGCAAAATAAGTGCGCCAATCAAAACTCGGGAAAAAACCACCATGGGCGTAGAGAACTCTGCGACCGCAATCTTAATAAATAGATATGGAACGCCCCAAAGCACACCTACTAAAAGGAATAGGCCAAGTGACTTACGGGAGTTCATTTGTTGATCCTACTAGGGTTCTATGAACCTAGAATCTTATTAATCTCCTCTGAAATCTCTTCACGCAAGCGCAAACTATCTGTGACATAGGCTCCTTGACTAAAGAATCCGTGGAGCATCCCTGGGTACTCGCGCATAGCAACAGATACTTCTTCATCGGTCAAACGTTGCGCATACTTCTTTCCATCAGAGTAAAGAACATCACATTGCGCCAAAATCACAATCGCTGGTGCCACGCCTTTTAACGTTGGTGCACTGTGTGGAACAGCATAAGGATTTTTATCATCGGCATTACCATTTAAATATTGATCCCAGAGAAAAGCCATCCGATCGCGAGTCAGGCCATAACCTTCTGCATAATCATTCATAGATTCAGTGTCTGAATCTCTTTGGTTGCATGGATAAAGTAAGAGTTGGTATGCAAGTTGAATATTTTGATCTCGGGCTTTCAGCGCAACCGCAGATGCGAGATTTCCCCCAGCACTATCTCCAGATACTGCAATTTTTTTAGGATCAATATTTAAAGTTTTGGCATTTTCGATTGCCCACTCAACACTTGCCCAGCAATCATCAAATGGGATTGGGAATTTGTGTTCTGGAGCTTTTTGGTAATTCACTGCAATTACTACTGATTTCGTTCTATTTGCAATTGCATTCAAAGGTGCTTGATACATCTCAATAAAGTTAAAAACCCATCCACCGCCGTGAAAAAATAGAAGTACCGGAAAAGGGCCTGAACCTTCAGGAGTAATAACTAGCGCTGAAATATCTGCTGTTGGTGTCGGGATTGTTTTTAACTGAGTAGAGGCAACCACTTCACTCGGTCCACCATCATTTATAAATAAATGTGTATTTTTACGCAGAATTGAGATAGGCGCATCACCAGCGGCTGGTAGGCCTAATGCAGCACGATCGGCTAGAAATTTTGCGGCTTGTGGATGTAAAGGTGCTGGCATTTTTCCTCCTTATTGAATGACTCATTGGAGTTAATTCACGTTTATTCAAGTTTATTGAATATTTCCTGTGAGCGGTACAATTTGAGGAGATTTCCAGTAATTAGGAGCCATAAATGCGAGTGGGTGTATTGACCGGGGGTGGGGATTGCCCTGGGTTAAATGCAGTTATTCGGGCTGCGGTGCGCAAAGGCGTTAAAGAGTATGGGTATGAATTCATCGGATTTAAAGATGGCTGGAAAGGCCCACTTGAGGGCTTAACAATTCCATTAGATATTTCAACAACACGAGGAATACTTCCACGCGGTGGAACCATTTTGGGATCGTCACGAACCAATCCCTTCAAGATTGATGGCGGAATCGAAAAAATTAAATCAAATTTAGCTGCCCACGGAGTTGATGCTCTTATTGTTATAGGTGGAGAAGATACATTGGGAGTTGCGGCAAAACTACATTCACTTGGTGTACAAGTTGTTGGTGTTCCAAAAACAATTGATAATGATTTAAACAATACAGATTACACATTTGGATTTGATACCGCAGTCAATATTGCAGTTGAGGCGATTGATCGGCTTCACACGACAGCCGAATCTCATCATCGAACTTTGATTGTGGAAGTTATGGGTAGACATGCTGGTTGGATCGCATTACACGCAGGGCTTGCAGGTGGGGCGGCATGTATCTTGATTCCAGAAATTCCTTTTTCAATTGAAAAAGTATGTGAGTATGTTGAATCTCGCTACCAAACAAATTACGCGCCAATTATTGTTATTGCAGAAGGTGCCGTACCTAAAGATGGTGACCTGATTACCAAAGATGGAACATTAGACTCATTTGGACATGTGAAACTCTCTGGCATTGGTGAATGGCTTGCTCAGGAAATTGAAAAACGAACTGGCAAAGAGGCACGTACCTCCGTGTTAGGACATATTCAACGGGGTGGCACACCAACCGCCTTTGATCGAGTCCTCGCAACCCGCTTTGGTTTGCATGCAATCACTGCTATCCATGATGGAGATTTCGGCAAAATGGTGGCCTTGCATGGAACTCAGATCGATCGGGTTTTGCTCTCAACGGCTACCGAGAAACTCAAATTAGTCGACCCAGCCCTCTACGCCGAAGCGGAAATCTTCTTCGGATAGATCAGATTTAATCACCCCGCCCCCAACAGCAAAGGATCTCTAGGATTATGAGCGTGAAGCCCAATTCAACTCAATCATCTCAAATCGATGCCCTTTTCACCCCTGGACTAGTTGCTGCCCAGCAACCAAATTGGCCAGATAAAGAGGCATTAGCAAAAGCAGTTGAAGAGTTGCGCACATTCCCACCTCTTGTTTTTGCTGGTGAGTGTGACACCTTAAAAGCGAAAATTGCAGAAGCTGCAGAGGGCCGCGCATTTTGGTTGCAAGGTGGGGATTGTGCTGAAACTTTTGCTGGGGCAACTGCAGATTCAATTCGAAACCGGATGAAAACTATTTTGCAGATGGCCGCCGTATTGCAATATGGCGCGAGTTTACCGGTTTTAAAAGTGGGTCGTATGGCTGGACAGTTTGCCAAGCCGCGCAGTAACGATAATGAAACTCGTGGAGATGTAACACTTCCGGCCTACCGCGGAGATGCAGTAAATGATTTGGAGTTTACGCTTGAATCCCGGACCCCAGACCCACAAAGATTAGTTAAGGTTTATCAAACTTCAGTTTCTACTCTTAATTTAGTTCGTGCATTTACACATGGTGGCTTTGCTGATCTGCGCCGCGTGCATGAATGGAACAAGGGATTTATCCGTGACTCAGCAGTAGGTGAACGTTATGAGCAAATGGCAAATGAAATTGGCAGAGCGTTAGCATTTATGCAATCAGCTGGTGTTGATCCAGATGCATTTAGAAGTGTAGACCTTTACTCAAGTCATGAAGCTTTAATTCTTGAGTACGAGCGCGCACTCACTCGAATTGATTCACGAACCCAGGAACCATACGATGTTTCGGCTCACTTTGTTTGGATTGGGGAACGTACCCGCAAAATTGATGGAGCACATGTTGATTTCTGTTCCAAGATTCGTAATCCGATTGGAGTAAAACTTGGACCGAAAACCCAAGTTGATGAAGTATTAGCCTTAATTGAGAAGTTGAATCCAAATCGCGAACCCGGCAGATTGACTTTCATCACTCGCATGGGAGCCGGATTTATTCGCGAAGCGCTACCTAAATTAGTTGATGGCGTAACAAAATCTGGAGCAAAAGTTTTATGGGTTTGTGATCCAATGCATGGAAATACTTACGAGGCTCCAAGTGGCTATAAGACCAGAAAATTCGATGATGTACTAGATGAGGTTCGTGGATTCTTCGAAGTCCATAAAAAACTAGGAACTCATCCTGGTGGTATTCATATTGAGTTGACTGGCGATGATGTCACTGAGTGCGTGGGCGGAGGAGAGCAAATCTCACATGAGGACCTTTCCTCTCGATATGAGACTGCTTGTGACCCACGGTTGAACCACACTCAATCACTTGAGCTTGCTTTTCTCGTTGCCGAAATGCTGCGTGATCGCTAGCCTTTTGCAGTGCTTTCAACTGCAGCTATCAAGACGCCGATAGGTTCACTGATTTGGATTGCAGATAATGATCTTGTCTTGGCTGCTGGATTTAGTAACTTGGCTGAATTGACTAGAAAATTATCAAGTGAAGACCAAGAAAGAGAAATTAAGAGTGGTAAAGCAGTTGGCAAAATTGCAGATTTAATTACGGCATATTTTGATGGAGAATTAGATACCCTGAACGCAATAGAAGTACGCCAGCCAGGATCTCATTTTTCACAAGCCGCATGGAAAGCGATGCGAAAGATAAAAAGCGGAAAAGTAATTTCTTACGCAGATTTAGCTCAACGTGCTGGCTCACCAGCGGCTGTACGTGCTGCGGGTACTGCATGCGGACGTAATGCAGTTGCGCCGATTGTTCCTTGTCATCGTATTGTTAAAACAGGTGGCGCGCTCGGGAATTATGGTTATGGAATCTCCAAGAAAGAGTGGCTATTAAAACACGAGGGCGCGCTTTAGTAACCTGGCTCACAAGTGAGTATCTGCATATTCTTCTCCAATGACAAATTCTATATTTCTCACTGCTAAACGTGGCCCAGCAATTACATTTGCCACTTTAAGCACTGTAATTTTGATTTTTCTGCCGATCGTAAGTGGAGTCTATCTTTCAGTAGGTAAATCAAATCCCGCACCGAAAATCGCCAACTCCCTCTTGGCAAACAGTGAGTTCCGAGATGCCGCAGCCGATAAATTAATTGAAAACATTTCAAAAGATGCAGAAGGAATCGAAGCTTTACTTTTTGAAGCTAAGGCGAAAGAAATTAGAGTAGCTCTCTCTGATGCCATGGGAACAAAAGCTTTCGAAGATGAAGTAGTAGTAATTACTCAAAAGGCCTACGATTTTTATATAGATGGCGACGCTCAATCTGGATCAATTGATATCCGCCCAATCGCTTCCATGGCTTTGAAAGCTTTTTCAAAAGTTGACCCACTTTTGTCACTAGCGGAAGGCCAAATAAAGGATGTTGCTCCAATTGCTCTTACTAGTTCGAAATCAGATGTTGATTTAAAACAAATTAAAAACAGATTTACTGGTCTTGTTTTTGTTTTATGGATTGGATTTATCTTGTTTTCTGCTCTTTATTGGAGATTTGCCAGCAATTTGAATAATGCGTTGAAATTCTCCGGAATTCAAAGTGCCATTTTTGCCATAATTTCTATTTTGATCTTCGTGATTGGGTCCGCGGCTGGTGGCAGCATCGGTGGAAATTCAGCTGATCAGTTACCGCAAATTGCTATACCAATAGTTGCACAGGCCTTGATCTCGCCATTTTTAACTCTCGCCATTTTGGGATTTATAACGACAATGGCCTTGGTTGGCTATCTATACACAGTAGTTAAAAAGCAGTTAAAACCTAGTAATTAAATCAGATAGCACTCAAGCGGTACCAACTGTTTGCGGTTTTCCACATAACGGCATCGCGGGTAGTTACCGCATGACGTGCGAGGCTGGTTTCAAAGTCGCTTGCTAGTTTTTTCAAAGAGACAAATTGGCGATCAACTGGAAAATTGCTTCCCCACATAACGCGATCAGGAGTGAATAATTCCAGCGCAGTATCGATTAAGGTATCCATCGCATTATTTGGCCAATTGCGATGGTACATATAAAGACCACTTAATTTCATCGCGATGTTTTGATGCGCCGCTAATTTTGCTAATTCAATTTTCCAATCAGCGATTCCGGCCCGATCCCATTTAAGCGGCATAATAAAATGATTGATTACCATCTTGGTTTGCGGAAATTCTTGCGCTAAGCCTGCGGCTCCCGCTGATTGATCAGGGAAAATTTGTAGATCAAAGATCATTCCTTGGTCACCAAGATGTGCAAAGTTTTTACGCCAGGTTTTGTCATACATGATCTCTGGACTATCGGTAAATGTGTACTCGGGATCGGAGTGATAATTAAGGATCTGCCTTACGCCAACTACTCGAGTACTTGCTTGGCGGTGAGCAGCCAGTACCTCTGGAAAATCTTCCTTTAGTAAATTGCCACCGGCAACAATTGAGTACGGAGTTTCAAAAC
>SYCR01000047.1:0-6392 GCA_005786885.1 Actinomycetota bacterium
CGAAAAACAGCCCAAAAGGCCAAAAGTAAGCCGTAACAATCTGATCACGGTTTCTAAAAAAATGTTTATTTATGTCCATTCGTATAGTCATTTTGCTTAATTAGTAGTATTTTTCCCCAGTAGTCCAAACTGCTGGCCATCCTTTGGCCATCTTGTGGTCACCCGAAAGGACCAAAATGCAATTAACACGTAATCGCGTTGGCATTAGCCGCAAGGCAATTGCTGCGGGAATCGCAACCGCATTATTAATTGGCGGAATCGGTTCCATCTCTGCAGAGGCTGCAACAAAGAAACCTGCTGCAAAGGTAACAAAGAAGCCAGCAGCAAAACCTGCTGCAGCGAAAGAGTTAAATGAATTTCTAAATCCTGTCTGTCCAAAAAATCCAACAACTCTGACAATCGCGTCGGCAGTTATTTTGGAAAAACCAGGCGGGCTTGCTGATCAAGGAAATGCTGACGAATTCATGAAGAAATGCCCAAATGTAAAAGTTGAATTTATTGGTATTCCTTCAAACAACTTGCCAGAAAAACTCACAACCTTGGCAATTGGTGGAAACCTTCCAGATATGTACATGCACTTCACCAGCTTCACCGGTAAGGCACTGCAAATGCGTATCTTCGAAGATCTGATTCCGCTACTAGGAAAAGATTATGTTGCTGGTTTTGATCCGCTATTCCTTACCGAAGCAATCCAAGGTGGCAAATTACTATGGGCTCCATGGGTAGCAATTCCACACGCAGTTGCTTACCGTAAAGACCTATTTGAGAAAGCCCAAATCAAAGAGTTCCCTAAGACTTTTGATGAGTTTTTAGCAGTAGCTAAAAAACTTACTGTCGATACTGATGGTGATGGAAAAATCGATCAATACGGCTGGGCGTTGGTAGGAACCCCAAATGGTTCCGGTGCCGGACGCTTCCACACAATGGTGCTAAATGCTGGTGCTTACAATCTTAAAGAAGATACCAACGGAAAGTTCATCTCTGGTGCTTCTCTAAAGGGTTATGAGACTGCATTGCAACTTTACGGAGATGCCGTCAAACAAGGTGTCGTTCCTCCGGGATACACAACAACTGGTTACCCAGAAGCAAGCGCACAACTTGCAACTGGCAAGGCAGCGATGATGATCACTGGTCCACACACTATGGGTATTGCTGTCACTCAGAACCCAGCGTTGAAGGGCAAATTGGGCGGATTCCCGGTTCCAACTGCAAATGGCACCAAGCCAATTACTACCCTCGGACAACACGGTTATGCAGTATCACGCAGCAGCAAGAACAAAGCATTGGCTGCGCAGTACATCAAGTTCATGTTGTCAACCAAGCAAATCTTGGTCTACAACGATCTTGAGTACCGTCTACCTTCTCGCTTGAAAGCGCAAGAAGATCCTCAAGTTAAATCAGGTATGGCTGCAGGATTCGTCAATGCCCTCAAAGGACAAGTCTGGTCAGATTCAACCGCTAGCTTCCTAGGAAGCGTTGTAAAGGTTGATTATGACGCTTACTCAGAAATGTTCTTGGGTAAGAAGACAGCCGCAGAACTTGCGAAAGAAGCAGATGCCAAGATCAAGAAATTGATTGCGGAAAACTCTTAAAGAAGCAAATCTAAAACTTTAGGGTGAAAGAGATTTCACCCTAAAGTTTTTGCTTATTAATATTAGAAAGCCCAGAAAGTGGAGGATATGAAATCAGCATTTGCTAAGAAGTCAGCATTTGCCAAGCGGGAATCTCGCTCGGGAATGATCTTCACAATTCCAGCCGCTCTGGTCATGCTTGGACTTGTTGTTTATCCAATGCTTTATGGCTTTTTTATTAGTACCCAAAAGTCAAATTTAATTGATGAGTGGGAATTTGTTGGCGCGAAGTACTACATCCAACTTCTGACTGATGCAGAGTTTTTCGGAACCTTAAAAACGACGGCACTATTCGCGGCCTGTGTTGTTATTGGTAATCTATGTGTTGGGTTACTTTTGGCCGTACTAGTAAATCAAAAAATCCCATTAGCAAATCTTTTTAAAGTTATTTTGATGCTCCCATGGTTATTCCCAGAAGTGGTTGTAGCGTTAATTTGGAAATGGCTCTTCAGCCCATTATTCGGATTATTTAACTATGTACTTTTTGCGCTTGACCTAATCGAAGCCGAAGTAGATGTTCTAGGCCAACCGGGCCCGGCCTTTGCTGGCGTTGTTTTCGTTTGCATTTGGAAGGGATATCCAATCGTCATGCTAATGATGATGGCGGGTATGAAAAATATTCCACATGAGAGGTATGAGGCTGCCGCTATCGATGGTGCAAATAAATGGCAACAGTTCCTAAACGTTACTTTGCCGGGTTTGAGGCCAATTTTATTAGTTGCATCAATTCTTGAGACTGCCTGGTGGTTCAAACATTTCACAATTGTTTGGTTAATGACTGGTGGCGGGCCAGCTGGTGCTACAGAACTTATCTCGGTAGACATTTATTTGCAGGCATTCACAAACTTCAACTTTGGAAGAGCCGCTGCGGAATCTGTCATTATCTTACTCCTATTGATGTTTGTCAGTTTCATTTACTCAAGGGTGCTACGTGATGAAAGCCAGTAATCAAAACATGATCAAACAAAAAGACAGTGCGATGGCCGGAAGCAGAACTAACTTTATCGTCACTCGTATAGCCACTTATGCAATTTTACTAATCATGACGTTTTTAATTTTTGTTCCAATTTTTTGGATGATTTCAACATCAATTAAAAGTGAAGCAGTCATGTTTGACACTCCAATTGAGTTAATACCGACAGATCCAACTTTAGAACCATTTAAAAATGTTTGGCGCGAGCAACCGTTCCTCGCTTACCTACGTAATTCAATACTTGTTGTCTCAACAGCGACAGTCATATCGGTTTCTATTTCTACTTTTGCTGGGTATGGAATTTCTAGGTTTAAATTTAGAGGGCGCAGTTTTTACATGGCCTTCTTACTTGCAACTCAGCTGTTTCCATCAATTATGCTTTTAATCCCTTACTATAAGATTTTTAAAACAATTGGTTTGATCGATAACCGCTTCGGTCTTGTAGTTGCTTATGTCTGCTTTACTATTCCATTCTGTACTTGGATGATGCGTGGTTACTTCAATGGAATTTCTAAAGAGTTAGACCAGGCTGCGTCAATTGATGGAGCAAATCGAATTCGTGTTTTCAGGTCGGTTATCTTGCCCCTAGCATGGCCAGGAATTGCCGCGACTGCTATTTATGCCTTTATTGCTGGTTGGAACGAGTATCTTTTCGCGCTGGTATTTATCAATACCAATGAGAAGAAGACAGTTTCGCTAGGAATTGGCCAATTAATCGGCGAGTATCGAGTTTTGTGGAATGAATTGATGGCGGGGGCTTTCTTCGCTTTAGTCCCAATGGTTGTCATTTTCATCTTCTTCAATCGCTACTTGGTTGATGGCTTGGCTGCTGGAGCGGTCAAAGAGTAGGGAAACCCCCTATTTTCCTTCCAAAATCTTCCCTTATGGGGTGATAATTAGGCATGCGAACCAGAAGATTCCTTTCCAAAGTACAGACCCTCTTTCTCTCCTTCGCTCTAGTTCTAAGTGGCGTTGGGATATTCGGAATCACCCAAGCAAATGCGGTTGATGATGCTGAGCTTTACCGCGTAATGAGTTTTCGCGACGATAAGGATCCAATCTCTGGAAATTACCTTTCAAAAGCGGGAGCAACTTTAGGTGGAGCCACTTCTTACTCTGGATGTGGCGCCGAAAATGACGACCTTTGGGATGATGCAAATTGTGCGGTAGCAACTTCGGTTTTGCAGGTTCGAAATTATTTGCCTACTTGCGATAAAGAAAAGGTTTTAAACTGCATTGAAACTGTTTCGTGGCGAAAAGATGATGGAACTTTGGTTAAAGGTATTCAAAACGGTACTCGCGGAACCATTAATCCTGATTTTTTCTTTTCACGAAAAGAGGCATTGGGAGTTTCTGAAGCGACTGCCCCACAGATTTATACCTTCACTGGATTAACGCATTCAAAAGGAAGTGATTTTGCGGTAACTGGTCACATAACTCAAGATATTAATAAGGGTGTAACCGCCCCTGCCAAAATTTTATTTAGTATCGCACCGGTTTACTCCGAAATAGTTTCGGTTGATGATGAAGATGCGCGTACAGAATGTTTCAACGTAAATGAAAAAGATGCAAAATGTTGGAAATTAGCAACCGCGTCTGATGGAGTTGTATTCAAGGCAGATTTCAAGTTATTAGACAAGCCACAAGGTTGGATTTCTGGACGTTTAACTTCACCTAAAGTCGAAATTGCGACAGCAGCAGATACAGCCAAGCGGTATGCAGTTAATATCGAAGGCGCAAATATTGGAATTCCGACAATTAGCAAGCGTTATGAATTTAGCAATGCAGATCAAAAGGCTAAATGGGAAAAAATCAGCACTGCGTTGAATCAAGCACCTTGGTCAGATCGTCGCCCGGTAGTAATTCCATGGGGACCAGGTTTTTTCTCTGAATTCAATAAATTAGTAGCAGTAGATAAAGATTATGACGTAGCAGATAAATTGGCTGCAGTTTGGCGTGTAGTTCTTGATCCAAACAACGTACCTAAGAGTTACGGAACTTCTTGTTCTACTGGTGATTTCCAGGGATTTGTAAGTTCAAATTCAATGACTTACGGTACTGCGCTTCCAAATTACGATGGCGAATCAATGAGTTATGACGTCGCATCACCTCACTACAAGCCTGGCGGGAAAGATTATGTAGCAGATGCATTTAGTGGACGGTATGACCTCTTACTCACAGAGGCTTATGCACGTTGCGTTTGGGGAATCAAAGATGCTCTGCCAAAAATTGAGGTAAATGTTTTCAAAACAGATGGAACAGTTGATAGTTCAGCCAAAGTTGTCGGCGGCCTAGATTCATCCGGATTTTTTAAATTTAGCGCAACTGGATTCACATTCAGTGCTCCAAAAATTAAAATCAAACTAACAGCTCCTCCAACAAGTGGTGGAACACCGGCGGTAACTCAGGAAGCAGCAGCACCGGCTGTTAAGGCACCGGCTGTTAAGGCACCGGCCAAAGTTACGATCAAATCAATCTCTTGTGTAAAAGGTAAAATCGTAAAGAAAGTTTCGGGAAGTAATCCAAAATGCCCGGCAGGATTTAAGAAGAAGTAATTAAGCGGCGAAATTAACAGTTTGGAAAGCAAGTGATGAAATCTTGCCTACAATTTTGCCACCAGCTTCAAGCTTGACTGCGTTTCCTTTTGGATCAATTAGTTTTTTGCTCTTTGCATCAAAGAATATTGGCTGACCAGAGGCAGTAACAATTGGGTTGCCACTCTTATCAAATAGTTGTGCGTTTAATGCCATGACCGCGACCGAACCATCTGGTGCTTTAACTGTGCTCTTTAATACGGAACCAACTTTCATAACATCTGCTGATTCAGACTTACCTATTGCGATCGCTTTTCCATCAATTCCGAGAATTACCCGACCAGAAGAATCTGTAATTTGGCCATTTGAAGTGACACGTACGGCTTTACCATTCTTATCAAGAAGTGGAAGACCATTGCTCATTAGCGGCGTTGCATTTGCGTTCATCACGATTGCTTTTCCGTCTGGCCCTAAAACGGCATTGCCGCCTTCATCAATTAAAGTGCCACCAAAACCAAATTGCACATCTTGCTTGTTAGCAGTTCGAACTTGTTGTTTCTTAGAATTAGTTAAAGGCATGCCAACTGCGCCAGTGTAAATCTCTTGACCACCAATTGTTAGTAACTTGTCATCTTTAGTTAGCAAAGGCTGTCCCATAAATGGTTTCTTGTCAGCACCTAAAGCTGCATTTCCACTTGAATCTGCCATAGGCCGCGCCAAGATCGCTTGCCCAGTAGATGTGCTGATAATGGTTTTTCCAGCAGCGTTGACAAATGGCGGTGCATAAAGGACTTCACCATTTGGAGCTAACAGCGGTTTCCCATCATCACCAAGAAGCGGCACCATCATGATTGGCTTGCCTGAAGAATCAAGCATCGCTTCATTGCCGCCGACTGTCATAAGCCTGGTCATTAAAACTTTTCCATTATGAACAACTGCTTGTCCTGCGGCATTTAGAGTCGGAGTCGCCATAATTGGACTGCCATTTCTATCTGTGTAAACAAAATTCCCCTGTTTAACAACTGGAGCAGTCTGTAGCGGCTTTCCATCTGGCCCAAGAATCTCTTTATTATCTGCGCCAAGAACATTCATAACAATTACAGGAGCGGCTGAACTTTTCGTAGTTTTCTTCGGTGCAGACTTTCCACCTGCAGTCGATGAAGGTGGCGGAGGTGGTGGGGCAGCTTGAAATACTTGCCCATTACTAGCTTTAGCTAACTCGCCTATTTTTATTCCAGCAGAATCAAAGGCTGA
>SYCR01000048.1:0-4866 GCA_005786885.1 Actinomycetota bacterium
ATTAGCTAATAAGTTAATTGACACAAGTCCGCTACTAACCGATGTAATCTCACTTGCAGATGTTCCAACAAAAGGTTTTGATCGGCTCATTTCAGACAAAAACGTCTTTAAGATCGCCGTAAATCCATCCCTATGATCTCGCTAAAGTTCACACACTTCGCCCTGAGATGGAGTTCTAAGTGACAACTGAAAATAAGCTTTATTGGCCAGGTAGTGTTGCAAAATTCAGTATTGCAAACCAAATTTATAAGATTGCAAAAGCTTCAAGTACACCAATTGTTGCTGCTGATCTTGGGGCAGGGATGGGAGGAGATTGGCCAAAGCTAGTTGAAGACTTGCCTAATTTGACCATTCATTTATGGGAGCCACATACCCCAACAGCAAAAGCTCTTGCAAAACTAGGTTCATCTAATCGATTTCAAGTACATGAAGATTTATCTGAGATGAATGGTGTTGCGGACATCGGTACTTCATTATCGGTACTTGAGCATGTTAGAGATATTGATGAACACTTTAGACAAGCAGATAAAGTCTTGAAACCGGGCGGACAATTTTTTATGAATTTTGATGATGGACATTTTAGACACGAAGCAAAAAATGTATTTTTTCCTAGTAATTTTGTCTTGCCTGTTAAAGAATCTTTGCGAACTTTGATATCAAAGTATTTCCCAACTTTGATTCCAGTAAATAAATATCAAAAACGAGTCTTGTTGAAAGATTTTAAAAATGCTTGTGCCAAGTCTCCACTCGTTTTCGAGAGGATAGAGTGTTCGCAATTGCCATCAATAAAAGGTGTTGCAAAATTATTTAAAGAGCCTGAAATGCAATTACCATTTTTAAATTCATGGTTAAATTTCGAAAATGAGATTCAGGATTTGATCAGGAAAGAGCACGGTGACAAAGCCGAAGAAATTATTTGGGACCTACTGCCCGCCCGAACTGCGATATTTAGGAAAACAAAGTAGAGATCAATCTGCCCGTAAGGTGAATTTTGAGCGTTAAAGGCAAATTGTCCACCTAAACTTTAAATTTATACTTTAGAAAATACTTGCCAGTCTAAGTAGTAGCCCCCTTGCGCAAGCATTTGCGACAGGAGTAGAAATACCTTAACTTCAAAGTGAGTAGCGAAAGTGAAAAGTTTGAAGGGTCGGATCAGGAACTGATGTTCATTGAATAGCAATATTCAAGGGAAACGTAGTCGGCTTAACGGACGTCAGACACAACGGGTTCGAGCCGTAGAAGGCGCTCTATGTACGTGACAGGAAACTGACACAGGTTTTATCGAAGAGGAAAGCCACTCTTTGTTAAAGCGGAGATACATAGGGATGTGCGCGCCGGCAAGAGAAGGCCCCTGAAACTTATGTTTTCAGGGGTCTTACTCATAAGTTAAGGGAAATATTTTTGATTTTATGGCGACACGCTTATCAGCAATTAAAATTAATCACTAAACCCCGATGACTTCTCCATTGATACTTCCCGAATCGTCCTTGGCTAAAAATGAGACTACTCGAGCAACTTCTTCGGCTGTAACTAATCCTTTAGGACTAGCAACCTCGCGACGGGCCAATTCATCCGCGGCGCCTCTGCCCAGATACTTTTTGTAATTGTCATCATTTTCAAAAAATAGCTTGGTAATAACTGTAGAAGGTGAAACAGAATTAATAGTTATTCCATCTTTTCTAAAAGTCATTGCACAACTCTTAGTGAATGAGTGTTGTGCAGCTTTTGCAGCTTGATAATGAGAAGTAAATTCACTAGCTCCTACACCATTTGATGATGTGATATTTATAATTCTTCCGTAATTATTTTTCTTCATAAAAGGTATGACCGCCTGGGTGTATAGATAAGTTCCAAGGACATGTACTTCAAACATTCTCTTAATTTCCTCGGGGGTGATGTCTAAAATTGCTTTTACTTGGCAATGGCCGGCATTGTTAACCAAGATAGCTATTTGCTTGTTGACTCCATTTGAATCTTTTAAATTTGAGATTTCTTGAATTTGATTAGTTACATCACTCGGGGAAGAGACATCACCCGGATGAAAAGTAGCTACACCGCCATTTGCTTTGATAATTTCAACAGTTTCGCCTCCGCGCTCAGAGTTGGTTCCACAAACTGCTACATGCAATTCTTCTCTTGCGAAATTAATAGCAATCGCTCGACCGATACCCGCAGTTGCTCCGGTAACAATTGCGATCTTATTTTTATTTGGCATTTTGATTTAGATTAATTCTGCGGGAATCCAAGATTGATGCCACCGTGACTTGGATCTAGCCAGCGGCTGGTAACAACTTTTCCGCGAGTGAAGAAATGCACTCCCTCAGTTCCATGTGCGTGAGTATCGCCAAAGAGTGAATTTTTCCAGCCACCAAATGAGTAGTAAGCAACAGGTACGGGAATGGGTACATTGATGCCGACCATTCCAACTTGAACTTCATTTTGGAATTTGCGTGCTGCTCCACCATCGTTAGTGAAAATTGCAGTTCCGTTTCCGTATGGGTGGCTGTTAATTAGCGCTAAACCTTCGTCATAACTTTTTACCCGGAGTACGCTAAGAACTGGACCAAAGATTTCATCGGCATAGATGCTCATCTTGGGAGTAACGTGATCAAAAAGAGTTGGGCCGAGCCAAAAACCTTCAGCTTTTCCGGCAAAAACTGTTTCGCGTCCATCAGCGACCAAAGTGGCACCTGATTTCACTCCAGTATCTAGGTAAGAAGCAACTTTGTCGCGATGTGCTTTGGTTACTAGAGGCCCCATGTCGCTGCCTTCGCGGCCATCACCAGTTTTAAGAGTTTTCATTCGTTCAGCAATTTTGGATACGAGTAAATCGCCAATTGGTTCAACCGCAACAACAGCAGAGATTGCCATGCAACGCTCACCAGCAGAACCAAATCCAGCATTTATCGCTGCATCTGCAGCTAAATCTAAATCGGCATCAGGTAAAACGAGCATGTGGTTTTTTGCTCCACCAAGTGCTTGCACGCGTTTGCCACTTTTAGCAGCATTCTCATAAACATATTTGGCAATTGCTGTCGATCCGACGAAAGAGACAGAGGCAATATCTGGGTGTTCGAGAATGCGATCAACTGCAACTTTGTCACCATGCACAACATTGAAAACACCATCTGGAAGTCCAGCTTCTTTCCATAATTCAGCGATGTAATTAATTGCTGATGGATCTTTTTCGCTCGGCTTGATGATTACTGTGTTACCAGCACTAATTGCTACTGGGAAAAACCACATTGGAACCATCGCTGGAAAATTAAATGGCGAAATTATTGCGGCTACACCTAATGGTTGGCGGATTGAATAAACATCAATTCCATTTGATACTCCTTCAGAGTAACCACCTTTTAGTAAATGTGGAATTCCACAGGCAAATTCAACTACTTCAAGTCCACGAGTTACTTCACCGAGAGCATCTGATAAAACTTTGCCATGTTCACTTGTGATTAAGGCAGCGATCTCTGATTTACGTTCGTTTAATAAGTGACGAAACGCAAACATAATTTGCGTACGTTTAGTTATTGAAGTTGTGCTCCACTCTGCAAAAGCTGTCTTAGCAACTGAGACAGCGTGATCAACTTCAGCATTGTTTGCAAAATCTACTTTTCCAGAGATTTGTCCCGTGGCTGGGTCATAAACATCACCAGTGCGACCAGATGCACCTTTGAGTTCAGTTCCGGCAATCCAGTGGTGGATTTGATTCACGGTGATTCCCCGATTCTGGAACTCGTTAGATATTCCTTTTGTCCTATTACCAAGGATAGTATTTAGGCTTATTCACAATCTAGGGGAGTCATGATGGCAAGTCCAAAAATGCGTGTAGCCGTGGGCCAACATCCAGGAAATGACAAGGAGTATTTGGATTTTGCCTTGCAACTAGGGTGCGAGGGAGCGTCATTTCAGACTCCGGACATCAAAGGTGATGTTAAGTGGGACGCAGCTGATGTAAAAGCTTATTTGGCACCGGTCCATGCCGCCGGAGTAAAAGTTGAATCATTTGAAAATGTTCCAAATCATTTTTATGACAAATTAATGCTTGGGCTACCTGGACGCGATGAACAGCTAGAAAATATGAAAAGCACAATCAGAGCATTAGGTGAAGCCGGTGTTCCAATTCTTGGAATGCACTGGATGCCACAAATTGTTTGGCGTACTGACATGGGTCACTTCGGTCGGGGTGGTTCATATGTATCTGTTTATGACCATTCAGTTGTAATGGATCGATCAAGAGATTCTGAAATTTGGGTTGCACGACGTGATGAGCGCGATGTAAACCTAAAAGACACTTTCACCCGGGGTTCGTTTGTAAAACTCGGGGTCGAGAGTTTGAATGTCGAACAGATGTGGGCAAATTTTGAGTATTTCATAAAAGGCATAATTAAAACTTGCGAAGAGTCAGGCGTAGTGATTTGTTTTCACCCTGATGATCCACCAGCACAAGAACTTCATGGCATCGCAAGGATTTTAACAAGTGTAGATAATTTAGAGCGCGCTGTTAATATCGTTGATTCGCCAAACCTTAAATTAGAATTATGTTTGGGAACAGTTTCTGAAATGGATGGCGAGAATTCAGTAATGGACGCAGTCAACAGATTTGCTCCAAAAAATAAGATTGCTTACATTCACTTAAGAGATGTTGAAGGAAAATTCCCACTATTTAAAGAGTGTTTTCTGGGCGAAGGTAATTACAAACCATATGAGGTAATAAAAGCTTTACACAAGCACGGTTACACCGGCTCAATATTGGATGACCATACGCCAACTCTTACAGGAGATAGTGCTTATGGTCATCGGGGCCGTGCTCACGCGATTGGTTATATTCAGGCCTTGATTGAGGTTGTTACCAACAATTGAGTA
>SYCR01000049.1:0-7648 GCA_005786885.1 Actinomycetota bacterium
AAAATTGAAAAGGATCCCGCAAATCCTGAAATGATAGAAACTGTCCGCGGACTTGGTTATAAATTTTTAGGTTAATTAGGTTAATTAGGTTAATTACTTTGTTCAACTAGCGGGGAGCCGCTCACATTTGCAAACTCGGCACTTTTTTCGCGAACCAAAAGATTTGCTTTTAATTTCCCAGCACCTGAGAACGTAAATTCAACAAGTACGTGATCACCGATTTTTGCCTTTAAGTCCGAAAACACTGCTATAGCGTTTGCACTATCTCCAGAGAAAACTGCTTTGCCACCGATATTTAGTGCAGGAGCAAAAGGAGTTAATGTTGCTTCAAAACCGCCAGTAGTTATAGAACTTATGCGGTCGTTTTTGTTTCCATTATTTATAATAGTTCCAACTAAAACTGCGCTTCCATCAGGTTGAGCTACAAGAAGTGTATTAACCATACGAAGGTCGCCAATATTCTCTTCAACCCCATCAGTAACTTTGGAAATTAAACGCGTTTGTGCATTTGGACCAGCACCGCACCCCGTAATAAGTAGAAGGGCCGAGATCGTCAGTGTTGCGGTTGATGCCTTAACTAATATGCGCACAGCAGGTATTCTCCTTGGCGTAGGTCGTAAATGCGAAATCCTAAATTGGGCACAGATTTACGTACTTTGTCAACCGCAATTTAGCGAAAAATATAGGCGCTGAACTGCAAAGATGGCAAAAATCTGGCGCGTTCTTACTCACATTTGGCTGGTAGACTTAGCCCTGTAAATAACTCCAAGAACGCCCTCGAAAGGCCTTAAATGTCATTTAAAGTTGGCGAAACAGTCGTTTATCCGCACCACGGAGCAGCTCTCATCGAAGCAATTGAGACTCGCACCATTAAGGGCGAAGAGAAGATTTACCTAGTTTTAAAGGTGACTCAAGGCGATTTAACTGTTCGAGTCCCAGCAGAGAATGTTGATTTAGTCGGAGTACGCGATGTCGTTGATAGCGCCGGGCTGGACCAGGTATTTGGAGTTTTGCGTCAGCCATACACAGAAGAGCCAACAAACTGGTCACGTAGATACAAAGCAAATCTTGAAAAACTTGCTTCTGGAGATGTCATTAAAGTTGCTGAAGTTGTACGCGATCTTTATCGCCGCGATCTTGATCGTGGGCTTTCTGCCGGTGAGAAGCGGATGCTTGCAAAAGCTCGTCAGATTTTAATTAGTGAGCTAGCGCTCGCCGAAAAAACAGATGAGATGAAAGCTGAAGTAATTCTCGACGAGGTACTTGCCTCCTAATTGGCTTACACATGGGAATAAATGGCCAATTCTTTTCGGCAATAATTCCAGCGGCAGGTAGCGGAGATCGTCTCGCTGCAGCAATTCCAAAAGCACTTGTTCTCATCAACGGTAAAACTTTAATTGAGAGAGCAGTTCAATCTATTTTGCCGCATGTAGCGGAAATAATAATTGCCGCGCCTAAAGGTTTTGAGTTAGAAATTTTAGGATTATTCTCAGATAATGAAAAAATCAAAGTAATTTGTGGTGGAGAAGTGCGAAGCAAGAGCGTTGCTGCTGCACTTTCTGAAGTTGATAAAAATGCAGATTACATTCTGGTGCATGATGCAGCTCGATGTTTTGCTACAGAAGCGCAAACTATGCGAGTTATAGATGCATTGTTAGCAGGTGATCATGCGGTTGTTCCTGGAATTGAAGTAATAGATACGATTAAAGTAATTAATTCAAGTAATTTTGCGGAATCAACTCCAAAACGTTCTACGCTCAGAGCAGTGCAAACCCCGCAAGGCTTTAGTGCCCGAATTCTGCATCGAGCTCATGAATCTGGAAATGACGCGACTGATGATGCAGCGTTGGTCGAAGCACTTGGGATTCCAGTGAGAGTTGTAGCCGGAGAAGTAAACGCACATAAAATTACGACGCCATCTGATTTAGAATGGGCGAAGAGATTGGCAGAGACAAATGAGTGAAATATTTAGCGGAATTGGTTTTGATGCTCATAAATTTGGAAACAAAAAAGGTGCATGGATTGCTTGCCTTGAATGGCCAGAAAGTTTGGCATGTGAAGGGCATTCCGATGGTGATGTTGTTGCCCACGCTATTTGCGATGCATTACTTTCAGCTGCAAACTTAGGTGATCTTGGAAGCAATTTTGGAACTTCAGATCCGAAATGGGCTGGAGTAAGCGGTGCTAATTTATTGGCTGAAGTTTATAAATTGATTACCGCGGAAAAATTTAAGATTCAAAATGTCAGCGCTCAATTGATCGGCAATTCGCCAAAAATAGGACCCAGAAGAGATGAAGGAATTGCAGCAATTAGTGCGGCCTTGAGTGGTGCACGAGTGAGCCTTTCAGCCACCACAACCGATGGAATGGGATTTACTGGCTCTGGTGAAGGATTGGCCGCGCTGGCAACTGTCCTTATTGCGCGTTAGTTAGACTAAGCAAGTGAGCATCCACTTATATGACAGCGCGACTCGAGAAATCCGCGCGTTCAAACCGCTCAATCCTGGCGCTGTTTCCATTTATCTTTGCGGTGCCACCGTACAAGCCCCTCCACATATCGGGCATGTGAGAAGTGGAATCAATTTTGATATTTTGCGTCGCTGGCTGATGCATTCTGGCTACCAAGTTACTTTTATTCGAAATGTGACTGACATAGATGACAAGATTTTACAAAACGCCACAAAGGAAGAAATGCCTTGGTGGGCCTTAGCACTTAAGTATGAGCGCGTCTTCACTCAAGCTTACAAAGAATTGAATGTGCTTCCGCCAACTTATGAACCTCGTGCGACTGGGCACGTAACTCAGATGATCGAATTAATTGAAAAATTGATTTCTCTCGATAAAGCATATGCGCCAGGTAACGGGGATGTTTATTTAGATGTTCGCTCACTAGATGAGTATTTAATAATTTCTAAACAAAAATTAGATGATCTTTTGATTTCACCTGATGGAGATCAAAGTTTTAAGAAAAATCCACAAGATTTTGCATTATGGAAAGGTGCAAAGTCTGGTGAACCATCATGGCCAACACCATGGGGTGCCGGACGACCAGGATGGCATATTGAATGTTCGGCAATGGCTCATGCTTATTTAGGTGAAGCATTTGATATTCATGGTGGAGGGCTAGATCTAGTTTTCCCTCACCATGAAAATGAAATTGCCCAATCAAATGCAGCTGGTTACCCGTTTGCAAAATTATGGATGCATAACGCGTGGGTTACTACAGCTGGTGAAAAAATGAGCAAGTCACTTGGTAATTCATTGCGAGTAAATGAGTTATTGAGCAAAGTACGTGGAATTGAATTACGCTGGTATTTAGGCAGTGCCCAATATCGGTCAATGCTTGAGTATTCACCAGAAGCACTTGAGGAATCAGCAGCAGGGTTCCGCAGAGTAGAAAACTTTTTGAAACGCGCAAAAGAAATTATTGGTCAGGATCCTGAAATAAAAATTTCTAAAGAATTTGCTGCTGCGATGGATAATGATTTGGCAGTACCAGAGGGATTTGCAACTATCGCTGAGTTAGTGCGATCAGGTAATGCCGCAATAACTGCAAATGATAAAAAAACAATTACTGAAAATGCGGCGTATGTTCGTGGTGCGCTTTCAATTTTAGGATGTGACCCTTTTGATGACAATTGGGTTGGTGATCAAAGTAATGATTTAACTGAAATTGTCGATGGTTTGGTCAAACTTGCTCTTGCCGAGCGAGAAGCGGCCAGAATTCGCCAAGATTGGCAGAGTGCAGATCGCATTCGGGATGCAATCTCTGCAGTTGGGATTTCCATCGAAGATACTTCGAGCGGTCCGAGATGGACCATCGCTCGGGGTGAGGATAGGTAGACAAAATTGGTTAAGAAAAAAGTTGGTACTGGCGGAAATAACAAGAGACGTTTAGCCGGAAAAGGTCCGACGCCAAAAGCGGAAGATCGCACCTATCACCCTGCTGCGAAGCGCAAAAAAGCGGCAGCGAAGAAAGGTAAACCAGCAAAAGCTGGCGCCAAAAGACCAGGAACTAGAGATTCAAGAAGATCAACTGAGCAGAGCGGTGTTGGTGATGGCGCAAGATCTAAATCTGTTGCGCGCACCCCAAGATCTGTAGGCCGCGAAACTCCACTTGAAGAAGACATTATCGTTGGTCGAAACCCAGTTCTAGAAGCGTTACGTGCGGAAATGCCATCACGTAAAGTTTTGGTGGCACGTGGAATTGATATTGATGACCGAGTTCGCGAGATCGTTGAATTAGCACGCGAGAAAAAAATTCCAATAGAGGAATGCACAAGACGAGAGTTAGATGCGTATCCAGCTCACCAAGGAATTGCATTACGAATCTCGCCATATGTTTACAAAGAGTTTGATGATGTGCGTGGAAAAGTAGAAGGTGTTCCACTTTTTGTTGCTCTTGATGGCGTGACTGATCCACGCAACCTTGGTGCAATAGTGCGAAGTGCCTGTGCTTTTGGTGCACATGGTGTTGTAGTTCCAGAGCGACGTTCTGCTGGGATGAGTGCAGTTGCATGGAAAGCATCTGCTGGTGCCGCCGCAAGAACACCTGTCACTCAAATTCGCAATTTAGTTGCCACAATTCAAGAAGTACAAAAAGAGGGTTACTTTGTAATTGGATTAGATGCGGATGGTGAAGCATTAATTGGTGAATTAGCTGCAGCAACAGAACCTTTGCTATTAATTGTCGGCGGAGAAGGCAAAGGTTTATCGCGTTTAGTTCGTGAGCATTGCGATTTGGTAGTTTCAATTCCAATGTCGTCAGAGATGGAATCATTAAACGCCAGTATTGCGGCTGCAATAGCGCTGTTTTCAATTTCAGAAAAAAGGAAAGCTATTAAATAAGATGATTAGGTATTCCCGATTTATTTCTTTAGGTGATTCCTTCACTGAAGGTGTCGGGGATATCCAAATCGACGGTCAGTTCAAGGGATGGGCAGATCGCGTTGCAGAGCGATTAGCCAAAGAGCAACCTGATTTTTCTTTTTATAACTTAGCAATACGTGGAAAATTAGTTTCACAGGTAATTGAAGATCAAATTCCAGAGGCCATGAAATGGATAGAGGGCCCAACGACTCTTTTATCTTTTCATGCCGGCGCTAATGATGTATTGCGCCCTGGATACGATCCCGAGGTCGTTTTGCCACAATATCGAGAAGCGGTGCGAAAGCTTGCGGCCACTGGAGCCCAATTACTTTTATTTACCGCAATTGAGCGCGTAGCAAAATCTGGAAAAATGCAGGAGTTGTGGCAGCAAAGGTTTAGTGGTTTTAATAACAATGTCAGAGCAATCGGCGTAGAAGTCGGCGCGATAGTCGCTGATGCAAATCTAGATCCAGATATTGCTTCGCGGAGATTCTTGGATGCTGATCGATTGCATTTGAATCCGGCTGGCCATACCAGAGTGGCGGAATCAGTTTTAGAGCTTGTAGGGGCGGATTTTGATCCTAATTGGAATGCTCCACTGCCACCTCTCCCAGAGTTAGGAAAGATTCAAAGCATTCAGATAGAGGCCCAGTGGATCATCACTTTTTTAATTCCTTGGATTTCCCGCCGGATAAGGGGCATCTCATCGGGGGATGGCAGATTTGCAAAGCACAGCGCCCCAATTACACTTTCGTAACTCTTAGGAAAGGCTCACCATGAAAATCGATTCAGTAGATCTCTTTTATTTGCGCATGCCAGAGGTACTAGATATCGGTGATGGCAGCCAAGACGCACTTCTAGTGCGCGTTACTGCAGATGGATATGTTGGGTGGGGAGAAGCGGAAGCATCACCACTAACTTCGATTGCAAGCTGGATTGCACCAATGTCGCATAGCGCTTGTCACCCAGTCATTGATTCAGTTTTAGGTGAGCAGTTAAATTCTCCGGAAGATATTTTTGCAATCACTCGCAAAGTACGCGCAAACTCTTTTTATGCAATTATTCAAAGCGATCTAACACTTTCTGGAATCGAAATTGCACTTTGGGATTTACTTGGACAGGTAAAAGAAGAACCTATTTATAAATTGCTTGGTTATAAAGAAGCTACTCGCAAACTTCCATACGCTTCAGTTTTATTTGGCGATACTGCCGAAGAAACTTTGAATAAAGCAAGTGACATTAGAAAAGTTGGTTTTAGCGCAATTAAATTTGGATGGGGACCTTTTGGTCGGGGAAGCGTGCAAGATGATGCAGAGCATATTCACGCTGCACGAGAGGGAATCGGAGCCGATGCACATTTAATGATTGATGCAGGAACTATTTTTCATGAGGATGTAGAAGCAGCGGCTGCAAGGTTGCAGGCGTTATCTGATGCAAATGTACTTTGGTACGAAGAACCATTTGATGCTGCAGCTTTAGCCTCATACGGCGAATTATCAAAGCGCACACCTAAAGTTAAATTAGCCGGCGGTGAAGGTGCGCATAACCCATACCAAGCAGAACATTTAATTGATCACGGTGGTGTTGGATTTGTGCAAATTGATACTGGATATATAGGTGGAATTGGCGATGCATACCGTGTTGCTCAATATGCAAAAGCACGCGGAGTTCAATTTGTAAACCACACCTTTACTTCACACTCAGCACTTTCAGCATCATTGCAGCCGTTTGCTGGCCTCAAGGATTCTTGGATAACTGAATATCCAATGGAGCCAAAATCTCTATGCGTTGAATTAACTGTAGACAAGATTGAAGTCGAAAGCGATGGAATGATCACTATTCCAGATCGTCCTGGCATCGGCCTTGAAATTAATTTAGCTGCAGTTAAAAAGTATTTAGTTGAAACAGAGATAAAGGTTGGCGGAAAAGTTCTTTACACAACGCCAACCGTTTAAATTATTTCGCGTTTCTAATTTTTTCACGGTCAAAGAGGTGCTGGGGCTTGTAACCCATTACCTCTAACCAGTGATCAGAACTAAAGATTGATTGGTAGCCAGAGAAATCGCCACGCAACTCAGTTGTTGGGTGGTATTTAGCCAACAATTTATCTGTGGTTTCAATTGCCATGGTGTCTGGCGCCATCAAGTTAAATACTTGCGCACCCTTAAGATCGCTACGAACTGTAAGTTCGAGAGCTGCGGCTGCATCGCGTGCATCTAAATATGCCCAACCAATTTTTGCTGCAGTTTTAGCAAGTTCAGCATCATGATGATTAAATTTAATCGCAAACTCTTCGAGGTCAGCCATATTATTTGTATACGGGAATCGGAAACCAACAAAAGTGGTATCACTACGTTTAGACCACATTAACGCGGCTTGTTCATTTGCTTCTTTGCAAAGGGAGTAACTCTCGGTGCACATAAGTGGGTGTGGTTCAGTCATCGGCGCATAGAGCGGTGACGTCCATTCATCTGACCACGCTTGGCCGTATGCAGAGCAACTTGATGCATAAGCAACAACGCGACATTTTGCATTTGCAGCCGCACTAAAAATCGCAAAAGTTGAATTGACATTATTTTTATAGACGTTGTATTGGCGCTCATCTCTTGGGCTTGGAATTCCAGCCATATGGATCACTGCATCTGAGCCAGCAACTACTTTGTCGGCAAAATCAAGATCGGTTAAATCTCCTACATGCAATTTGATGCCAGCAGGTACTGGACCGTCTGCAATATCGACTGCGACCACCTCATGGCCACGATCTACGAGGAGTTGGGTG
>SYCR01000050.1:0-2705 GCA_005786885.1 Actinomycetota bacterium
ATGTTCCACTTTGCCAAGATTTGCATTTTGCAGCGCAATTTTGAAATCAGTAACAATTTTGCTGAAGTTCCAGCCAAAAGCGACAACAACTTCTTGTTGAACTCTTTTTGCATGGTCAACTAAATCCCAGGCTTGCTTCGGGTCAATCGTGACTGGCTTTTCACAAAGAACGGTTGCGCCTATATCTAGCGCAGCTTTGACATGTTCGTGATGCATTGATGATGGAGATGCCACAACCACAAGATCAATATCTTCACTCAATAAATCCTGATAATTCTCAGATGCGATTGAAAATCCAAAATTCTCTTTGACTCTTGCTAATGCATCCACACCTTTGCGACAAACCCCTACAAATTCAATATTGCCTAACTCTTTTAATGTTGGAAGATGCGCACTTTGCGCCCAGGAGCCTGCGCCAATAACCGCCAGACGTAATTTTTTATCATTACTTGGCACAGAAACAACCTTTCGTCGGCAGTAAGCCGTACCGTATCCGCCATGGCCGCCAAAGAGCAACGATCCGCACCCGCTACCAAGCGCCGAGATCGAGATTTACGTGAAGTCACCTTTGTGGTTTTGGATTTAGAAACCACCGGGGCTTCACCAACTGTGGGCGCTGGAATAACTGAAATTGGCGCCATAAAAGTTAAAGGTGGCGAAAAGATTGCTGAATTTGAAACTTTAATCAATCCGATGATGCCAATCCCTGAGTTCATCACAAATCTGACCGGAATAGATGAGTTCACAATTGCAGATGCGCCACCACTTGAAGATATCTTCCATCACTTTATGAGTTTTTGTGGCGATCCAGAAGAGAATGTATTGGTCGCCCACAACTCTCCTTTTGATTTAAGTTTCTTGAAAGCTGCTGCTTTTAATCTTGAAATTGATTGGCCTGATTACCGAGTACTAGACACAGTTCGCATGGCCCGAAGTGTTTTAACTCAAGATGATTTGCCAAATGTGAAATTAGGGACTCTGGCTGAATTTTTTGATGTTGAGATTATGCCTACTCACCGGGCACTTGCAGATGTCCAAGCAACAGTTGAAATTTTGCACGCTCTTATTGATCGGGTTGGCTCACACGGTGTTAGCAGTATTAATTCACTAGAGGATTTTTTACTCACTAAGAATAAGGGTCGTTCCTTCTACTCATAAAGAGTTTGAAATTTGACTCCATTTTTCAACTAGTGCTGTGGCCGCACCGCTATCTATTGCATTTTCGGCAACCTTTATCTGCTCAGCAACTCTTTCAACTAAAGTTTTTTCAGAATCTTTATCTAAGTTGTAAGCAACTAGCGTCATCGCGCTATTCAACAAAATCGCATTTCTTGGCGCACCAGATTCGCCAGCAAAAACCGCTTTAATCCGCTTCGCATTCTCTGCGCCATCACCCCCACGTAACTCTGAAATATCTGAACGCGCAATTCCAAAATCCTCAGGTGAGATACTGGCTTTAACGCGACCACCTTTTGAAATCTCATAAACAGTGGTAGATCCAGTCAAAGTAACTTCATCCATCCCATCATCACCACGAAATACCAAGGCATCAACACCACGTCTGGCTAAAACATCAGCGACCAGTTCAACCATATTTGGCAGCGCTACACCGATTGCATAAGCCGCTGGTTTTGCGGGATTAGAAAGTGGCCCCAAGATATTAAATATGGTTGGACGGCCAAGTTCTTTTCGTACCGGTGCCGCAAAACGCATAGCGCTGTGAAATTTAGGTGCGAAAGCAAATGCGATTCCGATTTCGTTAAATACTTTTGCAACCGCTACTCCATCTAAATCAATCTTTATCTTTAGCGCTTCCAATAAATCTGCAGATCCTGATTTGGATGATGCGGCTCGGTTGCCATGTTTCATAATTTTTGCACCGGATGCTGCACAAACAATTGCAGATGCGGTAGAGATATTTATGGTGTGAAATCCATCGCCGCCAGTTCCGACAACATCAACTGCGCGTTCTGTTATCTCAAGAGGCGCCGCATGTTCGTACATAACTTCAATAAATGCAGCTACTTCGGCTGCAGTTGCGCCTTTTTCGGCATGAGCAATCAAAAATTCTTTAATCTGATCAGGTTCGGTATTACCACTTAAAATTTCGCGCATTGCAAAAGTGGCAAGAGATTTTTCTAATTCAACTCCAGAGTTCAAAGCCGATATGACATCGCTCCAAGATGGCAATGAATTTGCGCTCATCTGGAAAGTTTTACGCAGTTACGGTAATTGGACGCAATAACTTAGCGACCTGATTTGCAGTCTCTAATGGCTCAATCGGATGTAACAAAGTTCCATCAGCTTTTGACCAGTTGGCCAGCCATCCATCGGTAGGGCGCCCAATAATCACCAAAGTTGGCGGGCAATTAAAAATCTCATCCTTAACCTGACGGGCAATACCCATCCCGCCCTCAGGAACTGCTTCCCCATCCAAAATCAACAGGTCGGCCGCATTGCCCTCATCTAGGTAACTCCGGAGCGCAGGGCCGGTAGCGAACTCTTTGATGGTGATTGGCGCTAGATCACTTGCCGGAGTAGGAGAAATGGCCAAAGTTATGGCACGTCTGATCGAGGAGTCGTCACTGTAGATAATTACGGTCTGGGACACAGCCTTACTCTACCCGAGTGATCAGCCTCACCCGTCGATAGTGCCAGCCATGAGGTGAAATTGGGTATTTACTCCCTATTTTCGGGAATAATCA
>SYCR01000051.1:0-4530 GCA_005786885.1 Actinomycetota bacterium
CTAGCTTGTGTAGGAATAAGTCCTCCTGATGAAATTGCTAATTGTGATGAAGCGTGGGTCGTTAAGACAATTAGACCGATCCAAGGCGCCTCTTTGTGTATGAGCGTTAGTAACTCTGCACCGTTGGTACCACGACCAAAACCTAACTCTGTAATTACTACATGTGGGGCGAATGATTCAAGTTCTAGTAAAGCATCATTTGTTGTTCCTACTGCCTTAGTTTTATAACCTTTTGCAGTAAGTAATTCACTCAATACCATTTGTGTAAATTCTTCAGAATCAACGATTAAGATTCGCAATTTTGCTGATGAGATCACTAAATTCTTGCTAAGAATGCCTTCAACTATAACCCCCAATACCTCTCACATTCACAACTTTTTTGCTATGAGCATCATACTATTAATCAACGGTCGAAGGTTCGAGTCCCTCACAACCCACTTACGTAGGTGAACCCGAGATCTATCTCCAAACATTGGATGTGGTTAAAACTGCTGATTGTTTGGTGTATCTGCAAAGCTTTTATATCCGGCAGCCTTAATAAGCGCTTAAGGAGTTAATTATCTACGAATAGTTTCAGAAGGTAATTCGCCAAAACGTTCCTGATACATCTTGGAAAAACGTCCTAGATGAGTAAAGCCCCAAGAAAATGCAATTTCAGAGATTGAAGATTTAAAACTTTGATTTGAAATCAGGTCTTCACGAACTCTGGTAAGGCGGACATTGCGGAGATAGTCAGTCGGACTCATTCCAACATATTTCTTAAAACCATCTTGAAGTGATCTAATGCTTACGCCAGCAAATCGTGCCATATCTGTAACGGTTAAAGGTTCCTCTGGATTGGCTTCACATGCTTGTATCGCCAGGCGAATTGATCGTGGCGCTGCCGGTTCCACACTACTGCCGATGGATTCACTGTAGTTATGGCGCTGAGAGAGTAAAAGTCCGCTGATAATTAAATCTTGGAATTGGCTTCGAACTCCACTGTGCATTGTTAGCCCACCCCGATCAACATCTGAAACAAGTGTGTCAACCAAAGTACGCCAACTTCTTGCTTCAGGAGTCGTTAAATCCATTCCAAGATCAAATCTAACTGGTAGATGTAACTCTCGACCGATTAAATCTTCGAGTCGTTCTTCAAGAGTGCTGCGATTTATGTAAACTAATAATTGCGGGTTCCTTTCGTGCCAGATCATGTCCAATTTCTCTAAGGGATTTGGAATTGAAGCCATAGTCACATCAGAAATAATCTTATCTTTCCCACATGAGATTTCTGCACTTCCAGCTAGAGGCATTTGAATTAGATAAAAAGAGTTTAATTCTCCAGGAGTTATGTGAACTTCAGCGCCGTAATCCAAATAATTGAGGGTTACATCGCCCAGAGTTACACGATTGTGAACGGTATTTAGTTGCTCGTCTTTATTTGTTGTTGTAAGCCCGTGTGGGCAGAACACTCGCGCAACCTCACTACGCGCCTCATCTAAGTGAGTAGTGCGAAATAGGTTATGTTCGCGAAGCAGCTCAGGTACTGGGACCATCCCCGAATGGTTCACGCCATAAGGACAGGCTGTCAATGGGTTTTTAGGATTCAGGTAGTCTTATTTGCGTTCTGTGGATAGCAAATGCGTGGGCGGGACACCTCTGAGCGCTGAGTCTGCCTAGATTGCACACATTGCTTTTACCTTCACATAGCTAAAGGAGATACATATGAGTTCAGATTCATTAAAGGGCAAAGTTGCAATTGTTACGGGCGGTGGAACTTTGTTTGGTGCTGCGGTAGCAAAGACGCTGATTAATGATGGTGCCAAAGTTATGATCGTTGAAATCAACGCTGAGAGCGGAGCGGCGGCGGCTAAAGCTTGTGGCGCTTCTTTCTTTCAAGGTGATGTCACTGATGATTCTTCAATCTCGAAGTCGGTTGAATCAGTAATCTCGACCTGGGGGCGTGTAGATGTTCTGGTAAATCTTGCTTGTTCATACGACGATTCTGGAGCAGATAGCACTCGTGCTCAATGGACAAATACCTTGAATGTAAATATTGCAAGTTCAGCAATGTTTGCTGCTGCAGTGCGGCCTCACATGGCAAAACAAGGTGGTGGCTCAATAATTAACTTGACAAGTATTTCTTCGAGCGTTGCTCAGACTGGGCGTTGGATTTATCCAGTATCTAAAGCTGCGCTTGTTCAACTAACTCGAAATATGGCGATGGATTATGCTGGCGATAAAATTCGCGTAAATTCAGTTTCACCAGGATGGACCTGGTCTGCAATTATGGATATGTTGTCAAAAGGCGATCGCAAAAAAACTGACCGAGTCGCCGCACCATTCCATTTGACTGGAAGAGTTGGCGATCCGGAAGAAGTTGCAAATGTGATTTCATTCTTGGCTAGCGATAAAGCGTCAGTAGTAACTGGTGCAGATTGGGCTGCAGACGGTGGCTATTCGACAATGGGACCGGAGCAAGCTGTGCCCGCGATCCCATTACTAGAAGCGTAATTTCTTTGTTGTTACACCTTTGCTAATCGCTTACGAACCTTGGGACCGATCTTCGCATAGCTCTTAGGATTGATTGGCAACAACCATTGATTGAATCTAACAGGTGCTGGAATCTGAAGATCCAAGTCCAGAAGTAATTCATCGATGTTGTGAACAGAGAACGGAATGATATTTGTTCCGTGGGCATGCTTATTCTCGGTGCGCTTCTCCATCCAGGCTAGACGCTTATCAATTTGAGATAACATCTCGCTGCGTGAAGGCAACTTGATTGCACCTTCGATATTTGCTGCGATCCAGATTGCTCCAATTTCAGCGTTTAATTGTGAGAAGAATGAAGAGTTGTATCCGTTGAATGCCAAGTTCTTAACATCCAGTGGGATCAATTGACGATAAAGACGGAAGTTGCCGCGTTCATCAGTAATTGACTTCATAACTGAATCATCAAGGAATGGCACTCGTTGGTGGAAGCCGGTTCCACAGACTACATAATCTGCATCCAAAGTTTTGCCGTTTGAAAGAGTGACCTTTCCAGCTGCCATGCTAATAATTTCAGTGTCGCGCTCTACGAAAAGTTTTCCATTTTTGATGTTCTTAAAGAAACCATCAGTGGCAAGTGAAACTGTACTTCGAACAATAGTGTCGAGTCCGGTCTTTGGATGTAAGCCAAGCTTGTCTAGCTTGAATTGCTTCTCAATAACTCCCTGCACACTCCCAAGCATTCCGGCGCTGACTTTCTTACCTTTTCCGTGCAAGAAAGCTTCAGCACCTTTTAATTCAATGTAGGGAAATAGGGCCTCACCCATACGAGTCAGAAGGAGCATCTTGTAGTTAAGAACATTGTTAAGCCGCTTTGGAACCTTCCAGATCAATTGTCGCGCAACAATAGTTGTCTTCTTTGAAGTTCCAACGGTTGCATTAGCTACATCGCAAGAGGACTTGCCATAACCAACTACAACAACGTTCTTTCCACGAACATCTTCGAGTCGATGGAAATCGATTGTGTGCAGAATCTTGCCACCTCCAGCCTTAAAAGCATCCGCTCCTTTCCATTCAGGAACAAATGGATCACTGAAAATTCCGTTAGCAACAATGAAATAATCGAAGTCTTGTGAAGCCTTCTTGCCATTAGACTTGGTTTCAACTGTCCATGAACCATTTGCATTCTGTTGCGCACTTGTCACTTCGGTGTTGAATGAAATCTTTTTAAAGATATTAAATTTTTTGGCATAACCTTCCATGTATTGCTGGACTTGTTCACCGCTTGGCCATTCTGGTGTTCCTTTTGGATATCGGTAATCGCTCAGCGCGTAGGTGCTACGAACGTTCTGAGTTCCTAGACCTGGATATCGGCGTGAAGCTGACCAAACACCACCAACATCAGATTTTTTTTCAAAGATATGAACTTCATGACCGAATTCAGCAAGAACTTTTGCAGACGAGAGTCCGGCAAACCCAGCTCCTACGATTCCAATTTTCATCAGATTTAACCCCTGTCTCCCCAGCAACGCTAGGATCATTAATACTTAAGACTAGGAACCAAGGGATTAATTACTTATCCAAAGCACGCAATGGATATCCGATTCACGCTCGCGTTTATTTTGGCCCATTGACTCGGCAACAATCGCTGCGCAATAGACACTAAGCGTAAGATTTATATAATTTTTTATTACCAGCAGGGGATCTTCCAATATCAACCCCTGCTTTTTTTAACTCTTTTTTCAACTCATTGCGGAAGGTGTGATAATCCACCTCGATCGCATGGCGCTGTCCTGGGCCAAAGTTAAAGTGAGGATTTTCAACCTCATCTTTGATGGCTGATTTCATATCTCCAGGTCTTTTATATCTACCTAAGATCTCCATAACTGCAAGCTTTGCTTGGTAGTCGGCAAGTGGCCAAATGCAACCAATTGGTTGAAATAAGCCAATGAAGTAAAGGTTCTCATACTTTTCATGCATCATCTTTTTGTAAAGCGGAACCTTTTCTAAATCTTTAAAATTGATTAAAGATTTATCAAAAAAAGAAAACTCAGTCCAAAA
>SYCR01000052.1:0-6151 GCA_005786885.1 Actinomycetota bacterium
CATCAAGTTACTTTAGGAGAAGAGGTTGTTGAACTTTCTCCAACCGAGTACAGATTATTGCAATACCTGATGGAACATAAAGGAAAAGTATTAAGCAAAACGACGCTGTTGAGTGCAGTTTGGGAAATTGATTTTGACTCTGAAAGCACTGTTGTTGATACCTATATTTCTTATTTGCGGAAAAAATTAAACCGTGACGATCTTGAATTTATCCGCACTGTGCGAGGGGTCGGATTCCAATTAGTCGAACCTAAATGAGCAAAGGTAATCTTTCGTGAAATTACGTTCAAGACTGTCGCTGGCAACAGCATCAATTACGATTCTGGTCTCTCTTTCTATTGGCGCTGCTTCAATTGTGACTACAGAGCGATCTGAGATTTCTAAATTGGATAGCATTATGGAAACTTTGCTATCTCAAATTATAACTAGTGAGAATCCATTAGGAGATGCTTTTTATTATTCTCAAGAGTTTTCAATACCACTTGCAGTTGCATTGTTGCCTGATGGTGGCGAATTAACTCTACTTACAGAACCGCTTGGCACATTTGAAAAAATGCCAACACCGGTTGATTTAGAACGAGCAAGAGTTCGTGGAATAGAGATCAGTGGAGAAACTCCATATCGAATCCGAACATTTCAACTTCCTGATAGCGAATATTTAATTATCGCTACATCGCTAGGTGACGTACAAGATACACGTTCAAAAAATCTTCAATCATTACTTGGATTTATTCTAGTATCCGTAATTCTCGGGGTTCTATTAATTCTTTTTTTCATTAGGCGAGATATTTCTAAAATTGAGGTGCTAGTTGATACTGCAACCAAAATTGCTGAAGGGGATTCTTTAGTTAAAATCGAATCTTCTACGGGGGATTCTGAAGTAGATCGACTAACTGTTGCGTTAAATAAAATGGTTACATCTCTTCAGCATGCTCTGGATGTTGAGAAAGAATCCGCCTCTCGTATGCAAGAGTTCTTAGGGGATGCTTCTCATGAGCTACGCACTCCGTTAACAGTTATCAAGGGATATGTAGAACTATTGAGTAAGTCACAATCGGTTGATCTAGAACAAAGTGCACGTGCATATTCAAGACTGACCTCCGAAATCGAACGCATGGAAATTTTGATTAGGGATTTACTGCTGCTTGCTGAGTTGGGACAAAAAACTCCAGAATTTAGTGAAGAGGTAAATCTCTCAGAGTTAGTGCTCACGCAGGTAAATGATTTAAAGGTTCTCGATCCGAACCGAGTAGTTGATTGTTCAATTGCTGGTGAAGTTTACTTAAATGGATCACGGTTTCACTTACAACAAATGTTGGCTAATGCATTTGGGAATATCCGCAGACACACTCCAGCCGATGCCCCGGTACAAATCTCGCTAACGTCTAACTCCGGGAAAATTCAGCTAAAGATTGGAGATGGTGGTCCTGGCTTGCCAACTAGGGCTTATGTAGAAGGCAGACAGCATTTTCAACGCTTTGATAAATCTAGATCCCGCGAGAGTGGGGGTTCTGGTTTGGGAATGAGCATCATGGCCGGAATCATTAACGAACATGGGGGGAGCCTTGAACTTGGGGTCAGTAAATTGGGCGGATTACTACTAGAGATCGCTTTTCCAGTTTAGAATTATCTTATGCGCAAAGCATGGTCCGGTTTAGTATTAACTATTTGCTTAATATTTGGCAACTTAGCCTCACCTGCTTTAGCCAGCACTGCATTTAACGTGAATATCGCTGATCATTTTTCGGGTATTCCACAGGATAACCTTTCTTACATAACTACTTCCATGGGCATCGGTGGCGCTGAATCTTTATGCACTGGCTGGGATGACCCTAAATGTAGCAATTCATTGTCGGCATACGTGATTCTACCAGTTTGTAAAAGTGCGACTGAAGCAAATTGTGTTGAAGCTTTATCGATTTCGACAGCTAAAGTTGCACAAAGTAATGCAACATTTGTTAAAACTATTGGTCAGCAATCTTTTCCGGCTGATTCCAGCAAAGAATTACCAGCCGGTGCTAACTGGTCCTTATTTGAACTCCCAGCATTAGCTTCAGCAGGAGAGATTTCTAAGTTTGCGGTAAAAGTGAAAGTAGATTTTCGAAAATTTCCTATAGTCGGCTTTAAATCAACTGCATTTTCGGCCTCTGTTGTCCCTTATGTTGCCGGCGTTACTACAACTAAGGATCCCTCCATTTATGAATGGGTCAACCCATTAGGTGTCCGCACCATCAGTGGCTATCCAGGAGATTCAAAATGTATTTGGACAGAAAATGGTATCTGCGGCATAGAATCGGCATTTCCAAAAGATACAAAAGTGAAATTAACGATTCACTTAGGAAATTATCTCACATCTTGGTTGCATGGTCGATTGACTGAACCAACAGTTGAAATAGTTCCAATCACCCAGACTCAAAATCGATTAGTTGTTGAAGCCGCCCCAGTTATTACCCCATCTGCGACTGCCGTAGTTCCGGCCTCTGAAGTTTCGCCAGCAATTGCAAATAATTTTCGAGATCCATCAGGTTATCTACCGCCTGGTGAAATTAGCATGATGACAGCTGCATCATCTGATGGTGCCATGAAGAATTTTTCGGATTTTGAGAAATTCTTTGCAGATAAAGCAACTTCATTAACAGATACTTGGTCTTTCAGGTCAATTAATCCTGTTGAACTTGCTAGCGGGGCGGCAGGAGGGCTGGGTGGGCTGGGTGGGCTAGGTGGGCTCAGTGGATTAGGCGGGAATTCAGATTTAACAGGATTAGGCAGTGCCGCTTCAAAATGTGTTCCGCAGGCCGCAGCTGTAATAGGAGCAATTGCCGGGACTAACTCGACATCGGCTTTGATTGGCCTAGTTACAACCAATGCTCTTACATATGAATCAGGACCACCAAAATTTGAAGATGGGTATCTAAATTACAAAGTTGCTGGAGTTCACAGTAATCCAGATGGAAGTGATTTTATTGGTAAATATGATTTAGTAATGGATGGGGAAATTGCTCGTTGTCTTTACGGTTTCGGTGCGAAAGTACCCGTTTCAGCTTCTGTGAGCATTGTATCTGCAGATAGCGGATCTCGAGTTCAATCAACGTTATTTAAAGATGATGGAAAGTGGATTCGCCTTGGTGCATATGGATTCACATTCTCATCTCCAACATTAAAAATTAAGTTAGCTCAAGGAGGTGCTGCCGGTCCTGCTACCTCTGACAAGCCTGAAGTGAAAGAAGAAGTAAAAGTTGAGGTCAAATCTGAACCTAAGCAAGAAGTTGCAACAAACAATGCAACCTCAAATTCAGCGGCTGGCGTTAAGAAAGTTCCGGCTAAATCAATTAGCTGTGTTAAAGGAAAGATCGTTAGAAAAATAAGCGGATCTAATCCAAAATGCCCATCAGGTTTTAAGAAAAAGTAATTTGCAGAGAATAGAAGAGTTAATAGAAAGTACTGATTATGACCTTGCCCAAAAATGGGCGATTGAAATCGCTGGGGATCCCAATCAAGCCCAATTAATCATTCCTAAGGAAAAATTTATAAAAGCAGTGAGAAATTCAAACTCTGTTTCGTTAACCACAATGGATGAGAATCTTTTTGGCTTGGGTCTGGGCCTAAATCCGCCTATTAACCCGAATTGGAATAGATTTACCGTTGAACGCAAAGTTGATGCCAGTAATTATGTAGATGCGGTATCTCTACTGGATTTAGATATTTACTCTATTGAAACCCAACTCTATGAAAATTCACCAATCGCTATCGAAATTCATGCCGATGAAGAGATTTCAGATTTCTTGAAACTCCATGCACCCAATTCTTCGGTTTGGCCTGGTAACCCAGAGTTAGTTTTTTGGGCTGGCAAAAGAAATCAAGGTGGAGAGTTAATTGCAGTCGGTGCGGTCACGATGTGGGAAACCGGTCAGAAAATTGTTTCATCTGTTGGAACTGCTGAACATGAACGAGGCAAAGGCCTCGCGACAAAATTAGTTGCTGAGATGGTGGCTAAGGCCTATGAATTAGGGTTCCCGCGTCTTGGTTTAGCGGTACATGCTAAAAATATTGCAGCAAAAAGAGCATACGAAAAAGTTGGATTTGTTTTGTGCGGTGAATTTACAATTTTTGAGCGGGAATAAATTTAAGAGTTGGTGGGCGTTGCCTGTTCTGCATGTTCCATGGCCAAAAGATCTTCCTCGGCAGTTGGAATTCGATCCGCTTCTTTTAGCGCACCCTTTCCAATTAGAATTACTACGCACCCAAGAGCAATAGATATTGAAGTAATTACCAATGTAGCCCTTGGGGAGAACTCGCTCGCAACTACACCACCCACTGCTGCACCTAAAGCCATAAAAGTTCCTTCTATAGTCCAAAGCCAACCAAGTGCCGCGACCGCCATTCCTTTAGGGCGGACGGCTTCAAGTACTTCCCAATAGAAAACTTGTAATGCACCTCCACAAGCCCCAAGAAGAACTCCAACAACCAACATGCTCCATCCAGGATAGGTTAAGGCAAGAGGTGCGGTAAACATCATCCAGAGTACGTAATTGATTATTAAACCTTTTAATGCTGATGTTCGCTTTGAAATCATTCCTGCATATAAACCACCAACAACTGCAGCAACTCCCATGGCGCCAAGTATCGGTCCAGTCCAACCTGGAATTTTTTCGAGCGTTGCGAAAGCAGGAACACCTACATCAAATGCACCCCATCCGAAGCCAATGAAAATACCCTCAATCATAAGAAGTTGCATTCCCTTATTTTTCCAAAGTGGAATGCCTCCAATTTCGCGCGGTTCTGGGATGGAATTACGAGCAATCTTAGTAAATGAAAGTGATAATCCACCGATTAAAATTAAGATCCCCACGCTATTTAGCGCAAGCTCTGGATATTTAGATAATGAAATTGTTGTTGCAATTACTGGTCCAAAGACAGTAGCAATATTCATTACTGAAGTATCTAAAGCATAAGCAGTTCGCAATTGTTCTGGCTTTACCGCAATTTTCCATAGTGGCCGAACAGATAAATTAATAGGGGGAGAAGTTAAACCCATCACTAATGCAAATATCAGAAGTGAATTTCTCTCAGTTAATGTGTTGAAATATAAAACCATTGCGCAGTAACTTGGTGTAAGTATGCGAAGTGGCCACTTCTGCCCGTATCTATCAATGACACTTCCGCGAATTCCCGCTGTAAGGGATTGACTCAGCGAAAAAGCTCCAATTGCCAATCCTGCTGCTGCAACCGAGCCGGTTTCTCGCTCAACTTTGAAGAATGCGGCAAGCGCCAACATGCCATATGCGATTCGGGCCGGAAAGGAGGTTATTAGCAAAGCCCGAGTGTTGGCCAACTTTAATAGATCTAAATAGCGTGACATTATTTATGAATTCTATCTAGAATATCTATCGTTTTGTGTAGATATTCTTTATAGTTCTGGCATGAGTGGAACAGTCAATTGCACATTTGATCTAACAAAAGATGGCAAACAAGCCGGATACCTTAAAGTCGGTGATTCAACCAATAACAGTGGGTGGACCACATATAACGTCCCAATTATCTCAATTAAAAATGGCGATGGGCCAAGAGCACTAGTTCTTGGTGGTAATCATGGCGATGAGTACGAAGGACAGATTGCCGCGTCAACACTTTCTCGGAATTTGCAACCTGATCAAATTAAAGGCCAGGTAATTATTATTCCTTGCCTATCTCAAGAAGCATCTCGTGGAGGAACTCGACATTGGCCAGACGGCGTTAATTTCAATCGAATTTTCCCAGGAAATGAAGATGGTCCAGTTAGTTCAAAGCTTGCATATTATTTAACTCACGAATTATTTCCAAAAGTTGATGCAGTGATGGATATACATAGTGGTGGTCGTGGACATGTTTTCATTCCATGCTCTCATATGGTCTGGGCTAAAGATAAAAAACAAAGAGCAAAGATGTTAAAGAGCATGCTCGCATGGAACTCTAGTTACAGCATGATCTTTCCAGAACAACCTTCAACAAATCCTGCCTCACTCTTGCCGGGAGAGGCCGAGCGTCAAGGTAAAGAGGTTTTTACAACTGAACTTGGCGGAGGTGCGTTAGCAAATCACACCAGCGTTAAGGTCGCTAAAGATGGTTTAGATAATGCGCTGCGTACTCTGGGAATTTTAAATGGCGCACCAAA
>SYCR01000006.1:0-10518 GCA_005786885.1 Actinomycetota bacterium
GCTAGTTGAACTCTCGGTTAAGGGCGGAGCAGTAGTTGAAACTGGCGGGGTAATGCCAGAGGGAGTAGGAGCCTTTTATCCACCAACTGTTCTAAGTGTTGATAAATCAAATGAGATCCTTAAATATGAAGTCTTTGGCCCAGTTGCTCCAATTGTCACCTTCCAAAGTGATGAGGAAGCAATCGCGCTTTCAAATGATAGTGATTTTGGACTTATTAGTTATGTCTATTCAAGTGATCTTTCAAGAGCGATAAGAATGGCTGAAGCCATTGACTCTGGAATGGTTGCAATAAATCGAGGAATGATCTCTGATCCTGCTGCGCCATTTGGCGGCAACAAACAATCAGGTCTTGGGCGCGAGGGCGGCTTTGATGGAATTCATGAGTTTTTGCAGACCAAATATATTGGCGTTGATATTTAGCTCTTGCGGAGGATGAGGGATTTATCCTCTCCAACATGGGTAATTCCCCGTTTTTTAGGTAAACGGGTCATAAACGGCACGCTATCTATAGTCGTTGTAATCCGCAATACCCTTTCGAGTGTAAGTAGAGTGAGTCGACGGTTCGAGTGATCTTTAAATAATTGTTGAGGAGAAAAAAGTAACTTTTTAGAATTATTAGTGAAGCGAGCTTTGATTTGGTCGGCCAACAGCAACCCACTTACGAAGATTTTCAGATGAAAATAACTCAGCAATTACCATTTCAACTGCCCCACCAAGTCCAGATTCAATGGGGAAATCAGTAATTCGAATCTGCAAATCCCTCGTTGCAAGTGGAAGTGAGCGACTCAGTACTGTCTCGCGAATCGAGGCGAGTAACTTATCTCCGGCAGCCGAAACGCTGCCTCCGATGACAATAAGTGATGGATTATGAAAGTTAACAAGAGTTGCAAGAACACTTCCTAAGTCGGTACCTACCTTTACGACTCTCTCAAGGCACCACCTATCCCCATTATTTGAACCTTCAATAACATCTTGTACTTCAATGCGACGCTTCGCCTTTTTTCGAATTGCCAGGTGAGTACTTTGATTATTATTTGCAGCAACTTCAGCATCTCGAATCAAAGCTAATCCACCCGATATAGCCTCCAAACATCCCAAATTTCCACAGCGACATTGCACCTTGTCATTGGAGGGAAGAGCGATATGACCTATATCCCCCGCACATCCTTGTGCGCCTCGATGTAGTTGGCCATGAGTCAAGATTCCCGCTCCAATACCGCTACCGATCTTTACAAAAATAAGTTCATTTGTAATTGGATCATTACGTAGAGCATGCTCACCAAGTGCCATCAAATTAACATCGTTATCAACCCAAACCGGCACCTTATACTTTGTTGAAAAACGCTCGCGCAAGGGGAATTTATCCCACCCGGGCATAATCGGTGGCGAGACTGGTAATCCGGTGGCAAATTCAACAGGACCAGGGACTCCAATACCGATACCCCATAAATTCTTGATTTTTAAACTGCCTACTAGATCATCAAATGAATTTTCTACGAGAGCCAAGACCACATCAGGCCCATCGGATATCTGTACACTTGTAAATGTTGTTGCCAGTAAATTCCCATTGAGATCAGAAGCCGCGACATTAAATCCGGTCGCTCCTAATTCGGCGACGAGAATTGTTCCTGCATGGGAGTTGAAGTTAATGAGTTTGGGAGCTCTTCCTCCGGTGGATTGACCTACTTCACCACTTTGAAGGAGATTTAGCTCAAGTGCCAAGTCGATGTACTTTGTCGCCAATGTGCGAGAAAGGCCGGTTGAGGTGGCTATCTCAGGGCGGGTCACAGAGCGTGATTTACGCACAAAAGTGATTACCTGGGCCAAGCACTGAGCGGCATCAGCATCAAGATCGAATGTCGTTGAGGTAACTTGACGTGCCATAACCCCCCACCTTTGCTGTGTTTGGAAAACATTATCACCGGAGTGCTCAGTCTCAGGTGAGGAAGTTTATAACATTTGTATAAACTTTTACAACTTTGTCCAAAAAAGTATTGACTTTTGTTTTTGTAGGCATAAGTTTGGCTCACGTTCACAGGAGGTAAGAAAATGAAACTTGGCTACCAAACCATTACTTGGGGTGGAGTTGTAGGTCAGGCACAAGGGGTCACAAGTATCAAAGATCTCTTTTACCAGACTTATGGATCCACCGCTAAAGCTTGTGAGGATATCGCTGCTGCTGGTTATTCGGGTATCGAAATCTTTGATGGCAATTTAGCGGAATATGCGAATGATCCGGACTCATTCAAGAGTTTACTATCAAAGCATAATCTCGAATTAGTCAGTGTTTACACAGGTGCCAATTTCATTTACAACGACATCCTTGTGGATGAATTCCATAAGATAAAGCAGGCTATTGCATTTGCTAAATCTATGGGTGCAATCAACTTAATTGTTGGTGGAGGTGCAAAACGTTCAACAGGCACTACGGAAGAAGATTTCCAGATGTTGGCAAAGGGTCTTGATCAAGTTACAGATCTTGCAGCAGCTGCAGGATTAACAGCTTGCTATCACCCGCACTTAACAACAATTGTTGAAACCACTGCCGAACTGGACAAAATAATGAGTCTCTCAAAGATTCATTTCTGTCCAGACACCGCTCACTTAGCTGCGGGCGGCGTAGAAACTGCAGCAGCAATCCGCAAGTATGGAAATCGTGTACGCCACGTTCATCTTAAGGATTACACCGCAAATCCATTTGCTTTTTTGCCTCTTGGCGAAGGTGATATTGATTTTGCAGATATCTTCTCCGCATTAAAAGAAGTCAATTACGACGGTTGGCTTGTTGTAGAACTTGATGGGTATAGCGGTGATCCTAAAGATGCCGCGAATATCAGTATGAAGTTCATTAAAGAAAACCTGAAGTAAGTCTCACTAAAACTCTCACCGTACTCAACAGAAATCCCAAGGAGAAATTATGAAAGCTAGTATCAAGTCAAAGATTGTGTTGGCAGGTTTAACTGCAGCACTTCTTGGAGCATCAACATTGTCGGCAGTAGGAGCAGAATCAGCTGCCTCTGTGGCTCAAAAGGGCTTAGCAGCACTTGCTAAGGGCGTTTACTCAACTGGACCTAACGGCGAAAAGGCAGCTGCTGCAAGTTCACTTAAATTCACAGCAGCTGAACTCAAGAAACTAAAAGGAATGAATGCAACAGCAGCAATCTCGTTCCACTTAACATCTGACTGGACATCTGGTCAGCAAGCAGGTCTTACAAAGCGTTTTGGTGAACTAGGAATCAAAATTGTTGGCGTAACGCAAGCAGACTTTAAGGCAGATGTACAGGTTTCACAGATTCAAACACTAATGGCCAAGAAGCCAAATATTTTGGTTTCTATTCCAGTAGATGGTCAAGCAACTGCAGGAGCATATAAGGCTGCTGCTGCAGCTGGTGTAAAAATTGTTTTCATGGATAACACAGCAGCTGGATTAACAGTTGGTAAAGATTATGTTTCAGTAGTTTCTGCTGATAACTATGCAAACGGTGCCGCATCTGCATACCTTTTGGGTCGTGAACTAAACGGTAAGGGAACTATTGCCCTTATTTACCACGCTGCAGATTTCTGGGTAACAAAGCAACGATGGAATGGTTTCAAAGAAACTATCACTAAGAAATTCCCTGGCATCAAGATTGTTGATGAGCAAGGAATTTCTGGACCAGACTTTGCAGGAGATGCACAAAAGGCTGCAACAGCGATTCTTACTAAGAATCCAAAGCTCAGTGCAATCTGGGCTGTTTGGGATACACCAGCTGAAGGTGTTCTAGCCGCACTTCGCGATGCAGGAAACACAACTACAAAGATTGCGACACAGGATCTTGGTGCAAACGTTGCAATCAGTCTCGCAAAGAAGGGGCCAGTTATCGGTCTTGGAGCACAGCGTCCATTCGATGCTGGTGTAACTGAGGCGAACCTTGCCGCATACGCCCTTCTCGGCAAGAAGGCACCTGCCTACATTGCAATGCCTGCGCTAGCAGTTGACCACGCCGGAGTATTGAAGGCTTGGCAGACTGTTTATAGTGCACCAGCACCAGATGATCTAAAGGCTTCTTTCAAGAAGTAATTGAACAAAGTCCCTAAGGGGGGCACATTAGGAAATGCCACCTCGGGTTTAAAAACCCGAGGTGGCACCAAAACTCAAATTTAAGGAGGCTAAAATGAAAAGGTTAAATGTCGGTCTAATTGGCGCAGGCTTTATGGGCAAAGCGCACTCACTTGCATATATGGCCATGCCGATGTTTTTTTGGCCGGCACCAGCAATTCCAGTTCGTAAAACTATTGTTGACGTTAGCGATTCCATTGCTGCAGAGGCTGCACAGAGATTTGGTTTTGAAAAGAGTACTTCTGACTGGCGATCAGTCGTAGAAGATCAAGAAATTGACATTATTGATATTTCAACACCAAATCACTTGCATGCCGAGATCGCTATTGCAGCTGCTGCAGCTGGGAAACACATAATTAGCGAAAAGCCGCTTGCCAGAAGCGGCGAGGAAGCAAAAACTATGTATGACGCTGTTAAGAATGCTGGAATTGTTCACATGGTTGCATTTAATTATCGTCGCACTCCTGCAGTTGCACTTGCGAAAAAATATATCGATGAAGGTGCGATTGGCGATATCCTGAATTTTAGAGGGACATATCTTCAAGATTGGTCAGCTGACCCAGATGGACCACTTTCATGGAGATTTCAAAAGAGTATTGCGGGATCCGGTTCATTAGGAGATATTGGAACTCACGTCGTAGATATGGCACGTTTTCTTTGTGGTGAAATTACTCAAGTAAATACTCAGTTAAAAACGTGGGTTAAGACTCGTCCTCTCCAAGCAGGAGGGGTCGATAAGTTAGGCGCAAGTACTAAAGATTCAACTGCACCCCGTGGCGAAGTTGATGTCGATGATGAAGTGTTATCACTCTTGGAATTCCAAAATGGAGCAATCGGTTCATTGGAAGCTACTCGAAATGCGCACGGACGAAACAATTTCCTTACCTTTGAAATCCATGGAACCCTAGGATCTATCTATTTCAACTATGAGCGCCGAGATGAACTTCAAGTTGCCTTTGCATCTGATCAAGCAGACCGAAAAGGCTTCCGCACCGTGTATACCGGGCCGGCCCACCCATACGGAGAAGGCTTGTGGCCAATTCCAGCTCTCGGTATTGGTTATGGTGAAACCAAAATAATTGAAACCTATGATTTCGTGAAAGCAATCATGGAGGGCGGAGAAGTTAGCCCTAACTTTAAAGATGGATATCAAATCAATCTAATAGCCGATGCCATGGCAGCTTCGTCACAATCTCGATCTTGGACTCCAGTCCAATTAGTTAAGTAATTTAGAAAAGGGGCTGACAATGTCTAGCAACTTTAATGTCGTGGAGATGAATGATATTTCTAAATCCTTCTTCGGCGTTAAAGTGCTCGACAGTGTCAGTTTTGCGGTAACTTCTGGAGAAATTCATGCCTTAGCAGGAGAAAACGGCGCAGGTAAGTCAACGCTGATGAAAATTCTTCAGGGTGTCTACACATTAGATTCTGGTGAAATTCAAGTTGCTGGTGAAAAGGCATCAATACATTCATTTCAAGATGCTCGTAAATATGGAATAGGCATGGTTTTCCAAGAGTTTTCGCTCGTCCCTGAACTATCTGTTGCCCAAAATATTTTCTTGGATCGTGAACATAAAAATAGATTCCACCTCTTTGATGAGAAAGAAACAATTAAACAATCAAAACTTGTCATGGAAGAGCTAGGTCTAGATATAGATGTAACTGCAAAAGTTTCAACTCTCGGCCGTGCATTTCAGCAATTAACCGAAATAGCGAAAGCAATGGCAGGGGATGCAAAGATTTTAATCTTGGATGAACCGACAGCATCCCTGGCCAAGGAAGAAGTAGATGCGCTTTTTAAAGTTCTAAAACAGTTGACTGCGCGTGGAGTTTCGATTGTGTATATAAGCCACCGGATGGATGAAATTTACAGAATATGCGATCGCATCACAATATTACGAGATGGAAAAAAGATCGCTGTTTCTTTGCTTTCTGAGATTTCTCCACAAGAAATTATTGCTCATATAACTGGGCGTAAAGATGTTGAAATGTTGTCTCACGAAGGCAAATCAGTCGTTCGATCGTCTACTCCGATATTTGAAGCAAGTGGAATTCAAGTTGGTAGTCGAGTGAATAATGTTTCTTTTAAGCTTTATCCAGGCGAAATTCTCGGCTTGGCTGGCCTCATGGGTAGTGGGCGCACAGAACTCGTCAGAGCAATATTTGGATTAGACAAGAGAGATGATGGAGCACTAAGGATCGATGGACAGGATGTAGTAATTAAAAACCCGCGCGATGCAATCGCTCACGGATTTGCCCTAATTCCAGAGGATCGCCGCCGTCAAGGACTAGTGATGGAGCATTCTGTGAAACAAAACATTTTGGCTGCAAATTTTTCCTCACTTTCACATCTGAATTTCCTCAGTTTTTCTAAGATAAATAATGTAGTTCAAGATTCAATCGAGAGTTTTGAAGTTAGGCCCCCTGAAGCAAATAGGGAGGTTCGCCTGCTCTCCGGAGGCAATCAGCAAAAAGTGGTTATTGCCAAATGGATGACTACTAATCCAAAGATCGTTCTTATGGATGAGCCAACAGTTGGAGTTGATATTGGAACCAAAGTTGAAATTATGAAATTAGTTCGAGCCATTGCAGCACAAGGGAAATCTGTGATTCTTATTTCTTCAGAACTACCTGAGCTGCTTGGAGTTTGTGATCGAATTCTCGTGATAAGAAAAGGCGAGATTGCAGAAGAGCTAGACCGTAAAGATGTCAGGGATGAAGATCATCTACAAATAATCGTTCAAGGGATAAAAGTATGATTCTAGCCAGCCTCAAGAAAATCGATATACGTGCGACTTTGATTTATTGGATGTTTGCGGCGATTTTCTTACTCTTCGCGTTGCTACTTCATGACGATGGATTTTTGCAATCAAATAACTTGCTCAATATTTTCCGCCAAACTGCGACAATCACGGTGATGGCTGTTGCGATGACTTTTGTTATTTCTGCCGCCGAGATAGATCTATCTATCGGTGGAGTAGCCGGTCTGGCTAGCGTGGTTGGAGCGATTATGTTGCGTGACCACGGCTTAATTCAAGGAATTCTTGGGGGACTTGCCGTTGGGTTTGTAGTTGGGTCTCTTAATGGACTTTTAGTGGCACATGTTGGAATTCCTAGTTTCTTAGTAACGCTTGGTATGCAAGGTGTTGCTATTGGATTTGCAGCTTTAGTCACAAATTATTATCCAATCCCAATCTTGAATGACACCTTTAATGCAATTTTTGGCTCAGGAACGATTGGTTGGTTTCCAGGCTTATTACTGTGGAGTTTTACAGCAGTAATAGTTGGTTGGATTACTCTTACTAAAACTACATTTGGCCGACGCGTTCTTGCTACAGGTGGAAATCGTGATGCCGCAGAATTTAACGGTATAAATACCAAGAATGTAAAGTTCAAAGTCATGTTGATTTCATCCGTGGTCGCCTCAATTGCTGGGCTCTTGTACGCAGGACGTTTACAAACAGGTCGGTACGAATGGGGTGCAGGTGATGAACTCTCTGCAATCGCAGCTGTTATTTTAGGCGGCACAAGCTTGTTTGGTGGAAGTGGAAGAATCATTGGAACTTTTTTTGGCGCATTATTGGTTGGATTGATCAATAATGGGCTGATTCTTGCAGGTCTTCCAGTGAGCCAACAGCAAATTGTTCGAGGATTAATAATTATCCTTGCAGTTGCGTTAGCGAAAAAGAAATAATATGGCGACTACATTTTCACGGGAAGAAGTTACATTTACTCCACAACTAGTGATAAATGCTGGCGTAATTGGTTTTGGATTTATTGGCGAAGTACACGTTCGCGCGATTAGAGCTGCTGGTGGATTAGTGACTGCCATCGCGGCAAAAACGATAGAAGAGGCCCAAGCGGCAGCATTAAAAATGGGAATAGCAAAGGCACTTACCATCGAAGAGATGCTAAGTGACAACGATATCGACGTGATACACATATGTACTCCTAATATTTTCCATGCCGAATTGGCCGAGCAGGCAATCAAGGCGGGCAAACACGTCATTTGTGAAAAACCTTTGGCAACTTCGGTAGTAGAAGCCCAGCACCTGGATGATCTTGCACAATTAAATGAGGTCGTAGCTGCAGTTCCATTTGTCTACCGTTATCACCCATCAGTCCGGGAAGCTCGCTCAAGAGTTTCGCATTTGAAGGAGCCATTGAATTTACTTCACGGTTATTACTTACAAGATTGGCTTTCCCGTGAAACAACTGTTAATTGGCGCCTAGATTCGAGTATTGGAGGTCCTTCTCGTGCATTTGGCGATATCGGAGTTCACTGGTGTGATCTTCTTGAATTCGTAACGGGGCACCGAATCACGCACATCAACGCACAGTTATTGAAAGCATTTCAAAACCGTGGTGACAAGATTGAAATAGATACCGAAGACGGTGCAACGATGATTTTTAGAACCGATAAGGGGGCACAGGGGTCATTAGTCCTGAGCCAAGTATCTGCCGGCCGAAAGAACAAATTGTGGTTTTCTTTTGAAAGCCCAAGTGAGAGTTTTGTCTTCGATCAGGAGGCGCCAGATTCGTTGTGGATCGGGGGACTTGCCTTCAATCAAATTGTTATGCGTGGAGTAGCCGAAGAGTCTGTAAGCGCCAAGTCCTATTCAATTCTTCCAGCAGGGCATCCGCAGGGTTATCAGGACTGCTTTAATTCCTTTGTGAGTGATACCTATCGGACAATTGGCGGAGCAGTTGTTGATGGCCTTCCGAATTTTGAGGATGGCCTGAGGGCTGCAAAATTAACTGAAGCGGTTTTAGCTTCTGCGAAATCAGGAAATTGGGTGGAGATTAAATGAAACTTGGTTTTCTAACAGCATGTTTACCAAAACTAACTTTGGAACAAATTGCTGATTTTGCAGTTCAAGAAGGTTTTCAATCCTTAGAGGTTGCCGCTTGGCCAGATTTGGGCGAAAGACCCTTCATTGCGACCCATATTGATGCAGAGTCTACCGATGTAGATTATTTGGCCTCTGTAAAAAGTATTTTTAGTAGCAGCAATTTAACTTTATCCTCACTAGCTTTCTATGATAATAATTTACATCCGGATCAAAACTCGCGCGATTCCGTAAATTCGCACTTATTAAAATGTATAGATGCTGCTGCGGCTTTAGGGGTTGAAACAGTAGGTACATTTGTTGGGCGAGATTGGAATAAGCCAGTGCGTGAAAATCTGGCGATGGCTAAAGATGTTTTTGCACCACTGGTAAAGCATGCCGATTCTAAAGGCGTGAAAATAATAATTGAAAACTGCGTAATGGAGGGTTGGCATCCAGATGGCTATCCGGGCAACTTGGCGTACTCACCAGAACTTTGGGAATGGATGTTTAACCTTGGTTTGTATTTAAATTTTGATCCATCACACCTGGTGTGGATGGGTATCGATCCGATAGAAGCAGTTAAGCCGTATATAGATCGTATTCCTCATGCCCAAGCCAAAGACATTCAGATAAATACATCTCAAAGAAATTTCTATGGATACCCCGGTAAATCTGTAATACGAGAAAATCCCTGGGATGTTGGCTGGTGGCGTTACAGAGTCCCAGGCCTAGGTGATGTTGATTGGTGCAGACTCATTGATGTTATGTATGAAGGGGGTTTTGACGGAACATTATCCGTTGAACACGAAGACCCGTTATGGGGCGGAACTGAAGAAAAGGTCAAAGTTGGTCTGCAAATAGCATACAAAACACTACGCCCACATATCGTGAATTGAGGTTATAAATGTCTAACCAGGAAATAATCATGTGTGCCCGCTTTCAGGCGAAAAAAGAGAAGCTAGAAATCTTGAAGGGGCGTCTTTTGGAAATGGTTGAATTAACTTCAAAAGAAGAGGGAAATCTTTTTTACGACTTGCATATAGATGTTAACGATCCGACAATTTTCTATTTCTTGGAGGGTTGGAAGAGCAGTGAAGCGCTTGCTTTTCATGATCAAACTCCATATGTAAGAGCCATCATTGCAGATGCGCCAGAACTGACAGTAGACGGTATCAAGGTTAACTTTATGACCAAAATTTCCTAATTTAAATTAATAAATTTTCCATTTATGGTCGAACTACCACTTAATGATTTGATTATTTTCCCGCAAAACTTGATTGGTTGTTCCTGGAGCAGTGAAGTCAGGGTGTTCTCTCCGCGCTCGTTCTGCGGTGATTTTGGTGAGGTATCCATTATTGATTGGCACATTAGGGATAGTGCGCGAATCATCTATTTCTGCATACGAATTTTCATCGTTTGTAACTTCTGGGGAATTACCCACGTTCTGGCGGAGGATGAGGGATTTGAACCCTCGGTAGGTTTCCCTACACACGCTTTCCAAGCGTGCGCACTCGGCCGCTATGCGAATCCTCCCGAGCTCACCTCGTATCGAAGTAAGAGGAGAACTCTATCGGTGCTTCAAACTA
>SYCR01000007.1:0-4421 GCA_005786885.1 Actinomycetota bacterium
TAGCGCCACCATTGCCGCTCAAATTCCAAAATCTGGAGCTCAATTTCAGTGAGCGCGCTTGCGCCACTGTTTTGTACCGGTTCACCCATGTTCCTATCGTAGGGCTAAATTACATTGATGTCATTTACTCCAATTAGTACAGTTCCATGAGTCGCCGGTTAAGCGATACTTATTTCCATGTGTTCCGTGTTGACCACTTTTAAAGCCCTTCTGGTGAGTGCGCATTTCCAACCCACAATCTTTGTTACCGCAGTCAGTTTTTTGCTAGCGCGCGAACTTTGGTGGGAGGGTCCGGCTTACATAATTGCAGTTGGTGTGTTTTTTGGGCAACTTGTTGTTGGTTTTACCAATGATTTAAATGATTTTGCAGATGACAGTAAACATCGCCGACTAGAAAAACCGTTAGTCGCCGGAACCATCACCGAAAAACAACTGCGAAAAGGTATTTGGGTTGCGCTAGTTTTGGCAATTGCAATTAATTTGCTTGGCCCTCTTGGCATTAAAGGTGGATTGATCTACTTATTTGGAATCGGCTGTGGTGTTGCCTACAACTTTTACTTGAAAGCAACACCGCTATCACCACTTCCATATTTTTTAGCATTCGCAGCGTTGCCCGCTTGTATCGTTGTTGCAACTGACAGAACTCCACCACTCTGGTTGTTAAGTGCAGGGGCGCTACTAGGATTAGCCGCTCATTTTGCAAATGTCATTAAAGATTTAAAAGAAGATCTTGAAAGTGGCATTCGTGGTTTACCACAAATTATTGGTGAAAAGAATTCAAGAGCGATAACTGCATTTATTTTGATTTTAACCACAATAATTTTGACTCAGGTAATCGAAAATGTTTTAACTCTAGGTATCGGCCTTGTTGGGTCTTTGTTTTTACTTTTTGGTGGCAAGCGTTTTGTTTTTCCAGCAATTATGCTGGTTGCACTATTAAACGTTTTATTATTGATTGCCGCTGTTAGTGTGGAAATTGGAACTAGGAGTCTTTGAAATACTCTTTTCGTTTTGCGCTTCGGACGATATTTCGCAACATAATTGGAAAAATAAATGCATGTAACGGCAAAATCGTAAACCAGTACAACTGACCGCCTAAACCTCTTGGCGAAAAAGTCGCTTCCTGAATCACTCTTACAGTCTCTGGGCCATCAGTCGATTTAATTGGTTCAATCCGAAATTCCAACCAGGCTTTCCCAGGCAAAATCATTTCAGCATACAATTTTAAGAAATTTAGACGATTTAAAGCTTCAACTCTCCAGAAATCTAAGCCATCGCCGACTCGCAAAGTTTTTGGGTCTCGGCGTCCTCGACGCAGGCCAACACCACCTATTGCTCGATCTATCAAACCGCGCAACCACCACAGCCAATCTGAACCATACCAACCGGTTTCACCACCGATTTCCTCAATAGTTTCCCAAAGATAAATTATCTTGGCTTCAGTGATTACTTCACGATGATCCTTAAAGATAACTTCACCAGCCCAAGAAGGATCTGATTGAGCTTTTTGCCAAGGCAACATCGGTGCTGTGGCATCTGACCAACGTGATTGCACTTGGTTATTATCTATCCGTGTTAACGCATAAGTCATCGCATCGTTAACATCTAACAATCCTTCTGTGGGTGGTGGAATCAACTTGTTAATACTTTTTTTCGGGTCAGCAACAACTTCACTTATTAATGAGCCCACTAAGGGTTTTGCTAATGCGGCCGGTAGTGGAGTAACCAAACCAATCCAATGACTGGCAAGTCTTGGAGTTAAAACTGGGATTTTTATAATCAATCTACGTCTTAAACCAGAAAGCTTCGCAAATTTTTGCAGCATTTCAGAATAGGGAAGAACTTCTGGGCCACCAATATCAAAAACTTCACTAACGGGTGTTAGTAATTGTGCGGCATGACTCAAATACCAAAGCACATCTCTGATCGCAATTGGATGCGTTAAATTCGAAATCCATTTAGGTGTTGTCATGATTGGTAAACGGTGTGTCAAATGTCGAACCATTTCAAATGATGCTGAGCCTGAACCAATAATAATTCCAGCTCTTAATTCAAGAGTGGCCACTCCAGTTGATGCTAAGACTTCTCCTACGCGAGCTCTTGATGATAAGTGTTTACTTGTCTTCGTATCATTTGCGATACCACCCAAGTAGACAATCTGCTTGACCCCTGCTTCGGCGGCTGCACGAGCAAAGTTGGCCGCCATTTCACTTTCAATCTCATCAAACTTGGGACCTAAATTTAAAGAGTGCAGCAAATAGAAAGCGGTATGAATTCCAGTTAACGCTTGTCTAGTCGTTTCAAAATCACTCGCATTTCCAACTGCAACCTCTACTTGATCAGCCCATGGCTGGTCACTGACTTTTGACCGATCACGAACAAATATCCGAACTTCCAACTCATCATTAAGCAATGCGCGAACTAGCCGGCCACCAACATAACCGGTAGCCCCCGTAACTAGTATCTTTCGAGGCATGCTCACACTGGGAAACAATAGACTTATAATTACCATTTAGTAATTTGAAAGCTGGGAGCAATGAATAAAGAGAATAAGGAAAAGCCGCGGGTCCTAATTTTGGGCGCCGGGTTTGGTGGCCTGACCACTGCAATTGCCCTAGCCAAGACAGCAAAGGTCACTTTGGTGGACCGACATAATTTCCAAACTTTTTTACCTTTGCTTTATCAAGTGTCAACCGCGGGCCTTGCGGCAGATCATGTTGCCTACCCAATTCGGGGCGCACTTCGAGGTCTGCCAATTGAATTTCGAATGGGTTCACCAATTTCTATTAATCACCGCGAAAAATCTGTGAAACTTGATAGCAGCGAAGAAATCTATTTTGATCATCTAATAATTGCACTCGGTTCGGCCACTGCAGATTTTGGAATTCCAGGAGTTGCAGAACATGCATTAGGAATGAAAACGATTCACGAAGCATTAACGATTCGCGCAGAGGTAATGCGCCGGTTTGAAGATCTCTGTCGATTTAATGATGATACAAAATTAGGAATTGTCGTTGTTGGTGGCGGTCCCACAGGTGTCGAAATGGCGGGAGCACTTGCTGAATTAATTCGTGGGCCACTCAAAGGCGATCATGCGGAAGCAGCCGCAAATATCAATATCTCATTGATTGAAGCTGGTGACCGATTATTACCTGCTCTACATCCATCACTATCTGATCGCACTTCTCGAGATCTTGTGAAAATGGGCGTGCATGTCTTAACCAATACTGCAGTGGCCGAAGTTGCACCTCGAATTATTAAGTTTAAAGATGGAACTCAAATTGGAGCAGAGATTACAATCTGGGCTGCGGGAGTTCGGGGTGTACCAATTTTGGAAGAATTAAATATCCCTCTCAATCGAGGACGAATTGATTCTGAGCAAACTCTGCAGGTTAAGAATTACCCATACATCTGGGCGATTGGTGACAACTCAGGCTCTGTAGATGAAAATGGCAAGCATTACCCAATGATTGCGCCTGTCGCATTGCAGCAAGCAAGATTTGTTGCTCAGCAAATATCACAACTTGCACAAGGTAAGGATCTTAAAAAATTTAAATACCGAGACAAAGGCGCGATGGCTACGATTGGCAGACATAAAGCAGTTGTCGAAGTAAAAGGCTTGCGAATTTCTGGTTTTGTTGCATGGGGTATTTGGTTATTTTTACATCTATTTTATTTACTTGGTGGACGAAACAAAATTGGAACAATTGCAGATTGGTCTTGGAATTATTTAACTTTTGACCGCGGCAACCGACATATTATGGATGCTCTCTAATCTAAAGTTATAGAAGAGCAGCACTCAACTGATTTGCGTGGTCATTCATATGTGAGCGCGCCTTTTTGACTAAGGCAATCAATACAAATTCTTTTCCATCAGGGGTTAATCCTTTGCGTTGCCAATCCTCATCTTTAAAATTATTAAAAAGCGAAACACTAGATGCTCTTATACCTTCTATTAAAGCAATGGAAGCATTTATATCACGTTTGTCGTAGTGTAAAAGTTTTGGATAAATATTTTCATCAAAAAATCCTATAGTTGGAAGGTTTTCAGTAAGTACACGTAAGTATCTCAGGTAGAAATGTGCTTCCGTATCTGCCATGTGATGAATGACATTTGCTGGAGACCACTCATCATTCTGTCCACTTTTATGCAACTTCTCACTCGATGTACTCTTGGCTATCTTTACAAAGTGATCTACTGAATCCCGAAACTCAGCTATAACTTCATTAGACATTTAGATTCCAATCATTAATCAGCTAGCAGTTGACATAATTTATCAAGATCTTCTGAATGTCTAGAGATTACTTCAATGCTTGCCTGTTCGAGCGCTTCTATCGTTTCCGGGCGAGCATCATCGATCGCAGATCTCATACCGGACATTAGAGGTTGCACTCTGAAATAATGTCCCTTGCGCAAGATA
>SYCR01000001.1:0-3001 GCA_005786885.1 Actinomycetota bacterium
AGTGTTGGTGGCGATTTAGGTGTTCCGGTAACAGTTGCATTACCTGCCTCTTTGTAAGAGAACTGCCAAGACCATTGGAATCCATTTACTTTTATCTCATGCATCGCGACACCAGGTGGTGAGATCTTGATAATCGCCGATTGATCTCGCGCAGTGAAGTAAAAAAGCACGGCCACAATCAAGAAAGGTATTGCCGTATAAACAAGTTCTAGTGGTAAGTGATAACGAGTCTGCACTGGCAAAGTTTCATCTTTACGCTTAAATCTGAAGGCTGCCCACAAAATTAAAAACGCAGTGAATCCGCCAACGATAAATGCTGCGATCCACGAGGTTTGCCAAAGGTTTAGCGTGCGGTCATTGATATCAGTTACATTTCTTGGAAAACCTAATGCTGGAAGCTCTGCACTTGAGCACCCTGAGAGTGTCATGCCAATTACTGGAACTCCCAACATCCATGACAGTGGAGCAAAACGACGGGATTTGCGCTTGCTTACTCTGCTTGGAAGGGGCATTGGGCAAGGATAGTGCCCGACTTCGCACGATTTGCAGCACGGCAGTAGCGTTAGCCTCGTGGGAATGATCACAGCCGGTAAATATGAGGGTCAACACCCTTTGCATCCCAAAGCGCGCCAAATCCTGCTTGATGCCTTTGACCAAGGGTGGGCAGATCCGGCCCAAATCTCGGCTCAAGGCCGCCAAACCCAAGCACTTTTGCACCAAGCGCGAGAGTCAATCGCTAAATCTCTGGCCTTAAAAGTTAGTGAGATCGAGTTGTGGGGCGAACCCGAACTGATCTCCCCCATCGCCATTTGGGGGGCTCCTGGTTTTGGATCTACGCCATTTATATATGGAGCAACCGAAAGATCAGAGATCATCGGAATGCGGGCTAAATCAAAACAATCTTTTGAAATTTCAGTCGATATCGATGGCGCTATTGATTTAGAACTTTTAACTCAAACTTTGCAACCAAACTCAATTGTCGCGATCCAAAGTGCAAATCTTGAGACCGGCGTGATTCAAGATATTAAAGCAATAGCAAAAGCAGTCGTCGCACAAAACGGACATCTGCATATCGACGCAACCGCTTCCGGCGCTCGTTTTGTAAAACCTGCTTATTGGTCAACTTTGCATTTTGATGCTCGATCATGGAATGGACCAACTGGTGTGGGCGTATTTGCATTAAAAAGTGACGCACGTTGGTCCAACCCACTTCCGCACACCAAACCAACTCGGGCTCCTAATAGCTTCTCTATTCCGCTCGCACTAGCCGCGGCTGGCGCACTTGAGCACTGGATTGCTGACGAAAGTGCAAACTCTGCGCGTTTGAAATCGTTAATCGAACGAATTCGCAATCATGTTAAACAGACGATTTCTGATGTAGATATCGCTGGGAACGCTCAATCAACTTTGCCAAATATCATTTCCTTGTCATTTTTAAATGTATCAAGTGAGCAATTAGTTGCCGCGCTAGAAGTGGAAGGTTTCTCAGTTGCATCTGGCTCTGCTTGTGTTGCATCTGCCCTAGAGCCAAGCCACGTACTTAAAGCGATGGGGTTGTTAACTCATGGCAACATGCGCATACACTTAAATCATGATGTGCAAGATGGCGAGATAACTAAGTTGTTGGCTCTTCTTCCAGGCATAATCTCAAAGTTACGTGAAAATTAAGATGACCCAAGAACTAGATTGTCGTGGCAAGAGATGCCCACTGCCAATTATTGAATTGAGCAAAAAAATCAATGAATTTGAAGTAGGCCAAGAACTGCTTTTTATTTCAGATGACCCAGCAACCGCCGCTGATTTAAGCGCTTGGGCGCGAATGACTGGAAATGAATTCAAAATTATTTCGGCAGATAATTTCTTAATCACAAAATCTAATTAGCACTTACTTAAAAATAGTGCCTAACTCCGAAGCAGCACTTTGACCATAAGCTTTTTCAAAACGGGATAAGAACTCTGTTGATGTAAATCGATACTCCTGAGTTCCTTTAGTCTCCACCACATAAGTAGCCAACATCGCACCGATTTGACCACAACGCTCAAGCGAGAGTTTGTGGTTTAAACCCGTGAGAAAACCGGCGCGGAATGCGTCCCCTACTCCAGTAGGGTCGACTTTGCCGTTCTCTTTTGGAACCGTGATATCAATTGGCGCAAATTCTTTAGAATCTATCCGGGCACCCTTAGATCCGCGGGTAATTACTCTCATCTCGACCCGATCCAAAACTTCTGCTTCGCTCCACCCGGTTTTTTGCAAAGCTAAGGCCATTTCATATTCATTTAGAAATAAATACTTTGCTCCATCAATTAAAGTTTTAATAACTTCGCCATCTAACCGAGCTAATTGCTGTGAAGGGTCTGCAGCGAAATCCACCCCACGATGTCGGCACTCCTCTGTATGTCGAACCATTGCATCTGGGTTATCTGGTGTGATTACTACTAAATCAATTCCACCGTACTTATCCATGATTGGTCCGAGTTCGATATCTCTTGCCTCACTCATCGCGCCTGGGTAAAAAGACGCGATTTGATTTAACTCTTTATCGGTGGTGACTGTGAAACTTGCAGTTAATTGAGTTGTTGATACTTTCACTGAAGAAGTGTCAACTCCGTGTCTAGTTAACCATGAGTTGTAATCATCCCAATCTCGCCCAACCGCACCGATTAAAATTGGATTAAGGCCAAGCACTCCCATGCCAAAAGTTATATTTGCACCTACGCCTCCACGACGAACATCTAGTTCATCAACTAAGAAGGAGAGCGATATATTTTCAAGCGATCCGGCAACGATGGAGTCAGCGAATCGGCCCGGGAATGTCATTAGATGATCAGTGGCTACCGAACCGGTTACCGCGATCTTCACGCGAGGTGCTCCTTGAAATTAAACAAATTAATTAAAGGAATCTCCGCAAGCACATGAGTCACCGGCGTTTGGATTATCAATTGTGAAACCTTGCTTTTCAATGGTATCTACGAAATCAATTGTGGCACCCATTAAATATGG
>SYCR01000008.1:0-5621 GCA_005786885.1 Actinomycetota bacterium
AAAACTGAAGCAGATGTATTAGAAGGTTTTAACCAACTTTGGCGCCGAAATATTAAAAAAGGCGAAAAAGAAAATGTTGAAGTAATAAGAGGATCTCGCGAAGATTTAGCAAAGTTTCATGAAGTTTATTTAGAAACCGCTACTCGGGATCATTTCACTCCGCGCCCACTTTCTTACTTTGAAAAAATGTGGGATGCCATGCGCCAAGAAAATGAAAACAACTTCACACTCTTTTTAGCAAAGTGGAATGAAAGTATTATTGCTGCAACTATTTTAGTAACTCTAAACAAACATAGTTGGTATCTTTATGGTGCTTCTTCAACCCATGGCCGTGAAGCTCGTGGCAGTAATGTTTTGCAATGGGCGATGATGCAACAATCACTACAAAGTAATTGCGATACTTATGATTTACGTGGAATCACTTCCACAGTTGATCAAAATGACACTCATGCGGGGTTGATTCAATTTAAGGTCGGCGTAGGTGGATCTGCGACTGAATTAATCGGGGAGTGGGATCTTCCACTCAATAAATTGCTCTACAAAGCGTTCCGGGCTTACCTCAATCGAAAATAACTGAGAGAATTAACCCATGTCCTTAATCCTGCATGTTGACGGCGCTAAATGGCGCAATCACCTAGCGACTATTTTGGCTGAAAGCGATGCACAAGTAGTCCCGGTAATTAAAGGGAATGGTTATGGTTTTGGGAAAAAAGCATTGGCTCAAGAAGCAAAAGATTTAAATCTCCCGGTTGTGGCGGTAGCCACCGTGGCTGAAGCAAATGAAATAGAAAGTGTTTTTCCTGGAGAGATTCTTTTACTCTCTCCAAGTGCATATAGTGATAGTGAAAAATTCATTCACACAATTTCACCGCACTCCTCAGTTTTCTCAGCAAAAATGCCGAAAAAGTTTGTCCTTGAACTCCTATCACCAATTCATCGTCATGGCTTTTCGCTCTCTGATTTAGGAAATGCGCTTGAAAAATATAGTAAATCTGGAAAGTGTGAAGGAATCGCAATCCACTTGCCCATCGATCAGAAAAGTTCGGCTGCTGAATGGATCAATAAAAGTTTGCAATCCATCACTGAGCGAGGAATAGCTACGGCCGAATTTAAAGATACGGTTTGGGTTTCACATATCTCTAAAAAAGATTTAATTAAGTTAAAAGATAAGTGGCCACAAATTGTTTGGAAGATTCGTATCGGTACCAAATTATGGCTCGGAGATCGAACTTCTTTAAAAGCAAAGGCTCAAGTTTTAGATCTACATGCAATCGACAAACCAACTTCAGTGGGTTATCGCCAATATAAAGTTGGTCGTGGGTGGTTGGTCATTGCAAGTGGTGGAACTTCTCACGGCGTTGGGTTAGAAATTGCAACACCCAAGAGAGATTTTCTCTCACAGGGTAAAGCCTTAACTAAATCCTTTTTAAATTTATTTGGCTGGAACCCAAGCCCATTTAGTTGGAATGGGAAAAAACTTGAATTTGCCGAAGCCCCACACATGCATCTTTCATTGTTAACTTTTAAAGGTAAAAACGCACCAAAAATTGGTAGCGAGTTAGATGTAGATGTGCGCTTTACTACGACCACATTTGATCAAGTGGTTTTTGATTAACTTTTAGGTGTGGCAATAGGAAGCGGCACTGATGGTGCTGCCGGAGGCGCTGGAATTTCTTGGCCTGAAATTGGCGCTGGTGTTGGATCTTCTCCGCCGATGTAAGCCGGTACTGGGAAATCTAAAATTGGTTCACCCTTGAGGGCGCCTTTCATATAAGAGGTCCAAATCCGAGCCGGGAATGATCCTCCGGTGACTGTTTTTAAGCCGCCAGTTCCGCGCAAACTTTCAGTTGCATCATCACGATAAATACCAACTGCAGTTGCTAGTTGTGGGGTGTACCCGCTGTACCAAGCAGAAGCATTTTCTTGGCTAGTTCCAGTTTTACCTGCAGAAGGTCTTCCAAGTTTTTTAGCAGCAAAACCCGAACCCGTGCGAACAACTTCTTGCAGCGCGTGCGATAAATCAGCCATAACATCTTTTGCAAAAACTTCTTGTCCGGTAGGCGTTGCTTGATACAACAAACCTTTATTTCTTCCAGTGACATCTTGGACTAAATAAGGTTTTGCGTAAACACCTTGTGATGCAAATGTTGCAAATGCAGCGGCAACATCGATCACTCTTGGGCTGGCTACTCCAAGCACAACTGAAGGTGTCGCCACCATCTCGACCGATTGCGGAATTCCAGCTCTTCTTGCAGCATCAACAACGTTTTCTGGTCCAGCGTAAATCCCAAGTGGAACATAAACAGTGTTAACTGAACTTGCAGTAGCTTTCATTAGAGATATATCTCCAAAAGATTTCAATCCAAAATTACCTACTTCATAAGGTTTTCCAGCATCGTCAAATGTTTGAGGTGAATTTCCATTCCAGGTGCTGCTTAATGAAATTCCTTTTTCCAGCCCAGCAATTAACGCAAATGGTTTAAATGTAGATCCGGCCTGAGCTATCCCTTGAGTTGCATTATTTAATTGCCGCTTTACATAATCAGGTCCTCCATACATTGCAACTATCGCGCCAGTTCCAGGACGGACAGATGCTAATCCAATATGTAAATTTGCAGGTCCAGTTTTTGGTCCTTGCGTATCGACCGCATTAACGGCTGCAATTTGGGCTTGTCTGTTGAGAGTTGTTTTAACTATCAAGCCACCGATCATTAATTTCTCATCAGGGAATCCAAGTTTGTTTAATTCAGCTTGAATTGCAGCCATTAAATAGCCTTTGGGGCCAGATAGAATTCCAGAAGTTAATCTAGGTTTAATCGGTGGAAGTTTTTCCATTTTTAAATATTTCTCATCTGCCCAGCCTGCTGCAACCATCGCATTTATTGTGTAGTTATATCTTGCAGTTAATCTCTCAAAGTTTCCATCTCGCACACCTGGATCGTAATAACCTGGTGAGCGCAAAACAGAGGCAAGAACTGCAGATTGTCTAATTGATAACTGATCTACATCTAATCCGAAATATTGTTGTGCGGCAGTTTGAATGCCGTAAGCACCACGCCCAAAATAAATTGTATTTAAATATGATTCTAAAATTTCATCTTTGCTTAATTGATTTTCTAACTTTATAGCGATAATCAACTCTTTTAATTTTCGTTGAAGTGTTTGCTCGCGAGATAGAAAAGCAGTCTTCGCATATTGTTGGGTGATCGTAGATCCGCCCTGAACTGCGCCGCCTCGAGCCATTAAATAAAATGCCCTCAAAATTCCAGTAGGGCTGATCGCATGGTTTGTATAAAACTTTCGATCCTCGGCAGCGAGTACGGCCTGACGTAATTGGATCGGAATTTTTGCTAAAGGCACACTGGTCCGATTTTGTGCGCCTAATCTTCCAATTTCACTGCCATCGTCATACTGCAAAATGGTTGCTTGGCTTGTCACATAAGCATTTGGGTCTGGAATGGAAATTGTGAAGTAGGAATAAACAATTACTGCGCTGCCTGCCGCAAAACCAATACCACCAAAAACCATAATCCAGCGCAAGAAAATTCTTTTAGCTGAAACACGGTTGCGCCTGCGCCGCTTTTTCGTTGGGGTCGTTTTACCCCTTGCAGGCACCTGCTCTTTACTCATACGCCCAGATTAGCGATTAACTGACCCAATCCTCATCCTCCAAGGTACGCACCTTTCGTGGCGGTCTGCGCTCCTGACCGTCCCCTAATAAGAAGGACAAATGCAAATGATTCCAATGACAGTTACGACAAACTTCAACTACGTAAACTCTAAATTGTCCATACTCATTTTGCATTTCTATTAACTCATCCGTGGACTTAATCCGTCCTGAGTATTGCCCGAGTTGATCCCCAAATGTGTAACGAATTTCCATCAACTCTTTACTGCGGCAGATTGGACATTTGCGCCCAGAAGGTTCGCCATGAAATTTAGCTGCACGCAATAAATATGGATCTGCATCGCAGGCATCTGACGCATGTGCCGAGCCTTTAAACAATGCACTCAATGTCGCACGTTTTGAAAGGGTGTAATCGATACTGCCCCGTTTGGACCACATAAATCTAATTCTAATCGCACTCTAATCGCGGCCTCACCCCAGCACGCTCTAGGCTTGCTCCTATGCCAAGAACTTATCGGTTACTTAATGAAAACCGATTGTGGCGATTAATAACAGTTCGATGGAGTGCGCAATTAACCGACGGTCTATACCAAAGCGCATTGGCATCTTACGTTCTTTTCTCACCAGAGCGGCAAGCAAGTGCCACAGCTGCTGCAATTGCATTCACCACTGTCTTACTTCCATATTCATTGATCGGTCCTTTTGTTGGAACAATTCTCGATAAGTACTCGCGACGCCAGATTTTGTTTTTTGCAAATCTTGGCCGCACAATCACTCTGCTATTTGTTGCAACTGCAATTTTGTTAAACGCAACTGGCTTTGAATTAACTTTGATTGTTTTAATCTCATTTGGAATAAATAGATTAATACTCGCGGGTTTATCAGCAAGCTTGCCCCGAGTTGTCACCCGTGAAATTCTGGTTGCTGCTAATGCCTTAACCGTCACTGGAGGAACTGTCGCCATCGTTTTAGGTGGTGGAATCGGTATTGGTTTACGGAATCTTTTAGAAACCCAAAATGGTGCTGACCAAGTAGATGCCGCGTTGGTGCTTTTTGGAGCACTTGGTTATTTCATTTCAGCTTTGCTTTCCCTGCGGCTTCGCAGAAATGAACTTGGGCCAACAAAAAGCGAAATTGAAGCTGAAGATAAAAAATGGAGCGATGGCTTCTCTCAAATGCGTGAAGGTTTTTCTTACTTAAGAAAGAACAGAGACAGTGGGATTGGAATTCTCGCGGTTGCCACCCAAAGAGGCGGATTAACTGCACTTACCTTGATGGCTCTGATCTTAGAGCGGAATACTTTCAACGATCCAAATGAACCTGACGCCGGATTAAGTGGTTTTGCAACAGCAATCACAATTGCTGGAATTGGAATTATGTTAGGTGCCATCATAACTCCAGCCGCAGTCAAGCGTTTCGGCCGGCATAAGTGGATGAGAATAGCGATGTTAATCGCAAGTTTTGGTCCATTAATTTTTGTTTTGTTCCAAAGTGAAGTCGCAATGATCGCAATGGGATTCATTAGTGGATTTGGTGGTCAAGGAGTCAAAGTCACTAATGACGCACTTGTACAAGAAAAAATCTCAGATGATTATCGCGGTAGAGTTTTTGCTGTTTACGATGTAGTTGTTAATGCAGCGATTGTTTCAGGCTCACTAATAGCCGCAATAGTTATGCCTAAGAATGGCTTGGGAGTTACGCTTCCTTTAATTGTTACAACTCTGTACTTGGTTGCTGCAATTTCACTTCGTAAAAATTGGTTTAAGGATTCACCAAAAAGAATTTAATTTAATAATCTAGCTGTTTTCTTTCCACCATTTATTTAGTTCAGTAATAGCGCGTTCACGCCCCAGTGGTCCATGTTCCATACGCAATTCCAGTAAATATTCATAAGCTTCACCGACTTTTCGGGACGGTTTTAAATTCAAGATTTCCATAATTTCATTGCCATCAAGATCTGGCCGGATTTTGCCCAGTTCCTCTGCTTCGAGAA
>SYCR01000053.1:0-9109 GCA_005786885.1 Actinomycetota bacterium
GCAATCCTCAAACAAGAGGGTTACATCAGCGGTTACGAGATTGTGACTAATGAGACTGGAATTGGAAAGACGCTAACTATTGATCTTAAGTACGGCACAAATCGTCAGCGGTCAATCGCTGGTGTGCGTCGCGTGAGCAAACCAGGACTTCGTGTTTATGCAAAATCAACTGCGTTGCCGCGCGTTCTTGGTGGTTTAGGTGTTGCCATTATTTCAACCTCATCCGGATTGCTGACTGATAAGCAAGCTGGCAAACAGGGAGTAGGCGGGGAAGTTCTCGCCTACGTATGGTGAGCGCTGATGTCACGAATTGGTAAACAACCGATCACGCTTCCTAAGGGAGTAGAAGTTTCATTAGAAGGGCAGCATGTTGCTGTCAAAGGTCCTAAAGGATCTCTAGCTCACACTGTTGCACTTCCAATCACAATTACAAAGAGCGATGAAGGTGTATTAACACTTACTTGTCCAAACGATGAGCGCCAAAGTCGTTCACTCCATGGACTTTCACGCACTCTTGTTTCAAACATGATCGAAGGCGTAACAAACGGTTATGAAAAGAAGTTAGACATTATTGGTGTTGGTTACCGTGTTGCAGCAGAAGGTAAAAACCTTACTTTTGCACTTGGATTCAGCCACCCAGTGACCGTTCTTGCTCCTGAAGGAATTACTTTTGTAGTTGAGTCACCAACTAAATTTTCGGTTCAAGGAATTGATAAGCAATTAGTTGGCGAAGTAGCCGCAAACATTCGCAAGATTCGTCCACCAGAGCCTTACAAAGGCAAAGGTGTGCGCTATGTCGATGAAGTTGTTCGACGCAAGCAAGGAAAGGCAGGTAAGAAGTAATGGCTATCGGAGTAAAGGTCCGTAAAGGATCGGCCCAAGTTTCCAAAGCTCGCCGCCACTTCCGCGTGCGCAAAAAAGTTTCCGGAACCGCAGCACGTCCGCGTCTTGTTGTGACTCGTTCATCTCGCCACGTATTTGCACAGATTGTCGATGACACTAAGGGGCACACTCTTGCATCAGCTTCGACTATGGAAGAAAACTTCCGTAATTCGAAAGATGACAAAACCAGAAAAGCTCGCTTAATCGGTCAACTGCTTGCAGATCGTGCAAGAAGCGCTGGAGTTTCTACAGTTGTATTTGATCGTGCCGGAGCAAAGTACACCGGTCGAATTGCCGCTCTAGCTGACGGTGCTCGCGAGAATGGATTGGAGTTCTAATGGCTGCTGAAAGAAGTACTAATTCAGGTGCACCTGCTTCAGGTGAACGTCGCGAAAAACGTGAACGACGTGATGGTGGCGGACCAGAAAAAAGCCAGTACATCGAGCGCGTTGTTTTCATCAACCGTGTTTCTAAAGTTGTAAAAGGTGGACGTCGTTTTTCCTTTACCGCTCTAGTAGTTGTTGGCGATGGCAAAGGCATGGTCGGTGTTGGTTATGGCAAAGCAAAAGAAGTTCCTGCTGCAATTGCCAAGGGCGTTGAAGAAGCTAAAAAAGCATTCTTCAAAGTTCCAATGATCCAAGCAACTATTCCTCACCCAGTTCAAGGTGAAGGTGCTGCTGGAGTTGTACTCCTAAAGCCAGCAAGCCCTGGTACTGGAGTTATCGCTGGAGGTCCAGTTCGTGCAGTGCTTGAGTGCGCTGGAATTCACGATGTTCTAAGCAAATCTCTTGGTTCAAATAATGCGATCAACATGGTCCATGCAACTGTTGCGGCGCTAAAGAGCCTCGAGCACCCAAGTGCAATTGCTGCGCGTCGCGGTCTTCCACTAGAAGATGTTGCGCCTAATCGTTTACGTAAAGCAATCAACGCAGATCTACATCCAGTATCGGCAGGTGCATAAATATGGGTCGCTTAAAAGTAACTCAACTACGCTCCAAAGTCGGCGGAAGACCAGAACATCGCGAGACTCTACGCTCACTCGGTCTTAAGCGCATCGGTGATGTTGTCGTAAAAGAAGATCGCCCAGAGATTCGCGGAATGGTTAAAGCCGTTCGCCATCTCATTCTTGTGGAAGAGGTCGAATAAATGACTCTTAAAATGCATCATCTACGTCCTGCCCCAGGAGCTAAGAAAGATCGCGTTCGTAAAGGTCGCGGAGAAGCATCCAAAGGTAAAACTTCTGGTCGAGGTGGAAAAGGTACGCATGCGCGTAACACTGTTCGCATCGGTTTTGAAGGCGGTCAAATGCCGCTACATATGCGTCTTCCAAAACTCAAGGGCTTTAAAAATCCAGAGCGTGTGGAATACCAAGCAGTTAATGTGGCAACTTTAAATGAACTCTTTCCAAAAGGTGGCACCGTAACTGTTGCCCAACTTATTGAATATGGCGCAGTCCGTAAAGGGCTTCCAGTCAAAGTTCTTGGAAATGGCGAGATCTCTGTTGCAATCACAATCGCAGTGCAAGGGTTTTCTGCCACAGCCGAAGAGAAAATTAAAGCTGCCGGCGGCAAAATTACTAAGGTAGCTAAACTCTAAACAAGTTTTTCAAAGGGTGTAAGACTCTAAAAAGGGAGTAAAGAATGATCGCTGCATTTGGAAAGGCCTTTAAAACGCCGGATCTGCGCAAAAAGATTTTCTTTACTCTCTCAATCATGGCACTTTTTCGTTTTGGTTCAGTTATTCCAACCCCAGGTATCTCATATACAAATGTTCAGACCTGTTTAAGCCAGGTTCAAACAGGCGGTTTGTTTGGATTAATTAACCTTTTTAGTGGTGGAGCTTTGTTGCAACTCAGTGTTTTCGCACTGGGAATCATGCCTTACATCACCAGCTCAATTATCGTGCAGCTTTTGACGGTAGTTATTCCGCGTTTTGAAGCACTGAAAAAAGAGGGTCAAGCGGGAAATGCGAAGCTAACTCAGTACACCCGTTACTTAACAATCGGTTTAGCAATCTTGCAATCATCTGGTTTGGTGGCAGTTGCTCGCACCCCAGGACGTCTTTTCTCAGGATGCTCTGCAGAGATAATTCCAGATACATCTTGGTCAAGAATTTTAACAATGGTTGTAGTCATGACTGCTGGAACATCAGTAATCATGTGGCTTGGTGAATTGATCACTGATCGTGGCGTTGGTAATGGAATGTCTATCTTGATCTTCACATCAATTGCAGCGAGCTTTCCTGGTCAACTTTGGAGTATCAGACTTCAAAAAGGTCTCTTTGTTTTCTTATTAGTTATGGCTGTTGGAGTTTTGATTGTTGCCGCTGTTGTCTTCGTTGAGCAAGCTCAACGTCGTATTCCTGTGCAATATGCAAAACGCCAAGTTGGAAGCCGCAGTTATGGCGGAGCGAGTACTTATATTCCAATCAAGGTCAACCAGGCCGGTGTTATCCCAGTAATTTTTGCTTCTTCTTTGCTTTATATTCCTTCACTAGTTGTAAATCTCTCCAGCAGTCAAGCATCTTGGGCTGTTTGGATTCAGCAAAACTTTGTAACGGGTGATCACTGGACTTATGTCCTTACATATTTTGCGATGATCATCTTCTTTACCTACTTTTATGTTTCAATTACTTTTAACCCTGAAGAAGTCGCTGAAAACATGCGTAAATATGGTGGATTTATTCCAGGTATTCGAGCTGGTCGCCCAACTGTTGAGCATTTGCAATATGTACTGTCGCGAATCACCGCGCCAGGATCGCTCTACTTAGGTTTGGTCGCGATCATTCCAGTAATTGCTCTTGCGTTAGTTGGCGCAACCCAGAACTTCCCATTTGGCGGAACCGCAATTTTGATCGTTGTTGGCGTGGGTCTTGATACTGCGAAACAGATTGAAAGCCAATTGCAACAACGTTCATATGAAGGTTTCTTGCGGTAATGCGTTTAGTTTTAGTTGGACCACCAGGAGCTGGAAAAGGAACCCAAGCCGAATTCTTGTGCGCCCATTATGGAATTCCACATATTTCAACCGGGGATATTTTCCGGGCCAATTTATCGGCTGGAACCGCATTAGGAATTGAAGCTAAGGGGTACATGGATCGCGGAGATCTTGTCCCAGATTCAGTAACTAACAGCATGGTTGAAGCAAGATTTAATGAATCTGATGTAGATAATGGATTTTTATTAGACGGTTTTCCACGTAATGCTGCGCAAGCTATGGTTTTAAAAGAAATTCTAATAAAAATTAATGCACCTTTAGATTGCGTACTTGAATTGCAGATCGATGAAGAGGAAATTGTTACACGCTTGGCAAGTCGAAATCGCGATGACGATAATGCAGATGTCGTTCGCCACCGCTTAAAAGTTTATCGTGATCAGACAGCACCAATTATTGATTTCTATAAGAATGAGAATTTACTAACCACAATTAATGCTTCTGGATCTATTGCAGATATTACTGAGCGGGCAATCGCAGCGCTTTCTGCTAAAAAATAATTTGGTTTTTTATGGCTATACAGATAAAAACTTTAGAACAATTAAAGTTAATGCGCGTTGCTGGCCTTCTTGTTGCTGATACTTTGGAAATTATTAGAAATGCAGTTGCTCCAGGAGTTACCACAAAAGAATTAGACAAAATCGCTGCAGATAACATTAAAGTTGGTGGTGGCATTCCCTCATTTCTTGGTTACCACGGTTATCCAGCAACAATTTGTACATCAGTTAACGATGAAGTCGTTCATGGAATTCCAAATGACAAACCTTTAAAAGATGGAGATGTGATTTCAATCGATTGCGGAGCGATTGTTGATGGCTGGCATGGCGATTCAGCAATTTCAGTGGGCGTTGGTCAGATTACTTCTGAAGATCAAAAAATGATGGATGCCTGCGCGCAATCAATGTGGGCTGGAATTGCAGCGGCGAAAATTGATGGAAAGTTAACTGATCTAAGTGCGGCAATTGAAAAAAGTATTAATGCAAGTGGTAAGTATGGAATTTTGCGCGATTATGGTGGACATGGAATTGGCACTGAAATGCATCAAGAACCACACCTCTTAAATTTTGGTGTAGCCGGGCGCGGACCGACTTTAATTTCGGGAATGGCGCTAGCGGTTGAGCCAATGATCACTCGTGGATCGCACAAGGTGCGCACTTTGGATGATGAGTGGACAGTTGTAACTCAAGATGGAGCAAGGGCTGCGCATACCGAACATTCATTTGCTTTAACCCCCGATGGCGGGATTTTTGTATTGACCGCCAAAGATGGAGGGGCAGCTGGATTGGCCCCATATGGACGGGAAATCTCCCCATTACTTTGATTTCAGGAGCTGATTTAAGTTCAGATTTAAGTTCAGATTGGGTCAGATTTGGGGGATTGAGGCCGATTTCACTGAATCGACCCCCTGGACCTAGTATTGCCCTTCGGTCTTGAGTTCAATTTGGGAGTAGGTAAGGCTTGTCAAAGAATGATGGCGCCATCGAAATAGAAGGCACCGTAGCTGAGGCTTTGCCAAATGCCATGTTCCGAGTTGATCTCACCAACGGACACAAAGTCCTCGCACACATCAGCGGAAAGATGCGACAGAACTACATTCGTATTTTGCCTGAAGATCGTGTGATCGTGGAGTTAAGTCCATATGACCTCAACCGAGGTCGCATTGTTTATCGGTATAAGTAAGAAGTAAAGAAAAGAGGGGGGAACATGAAGGTCAAGCCAAGCGTTAAGAAGATTTGTGACAAGTGCAAAGTTATTCGTCGTCACGGTCGCGTCATGGTGATCTGCGAGAACCTCCGTCACAAACAACGGCAGGGATAATTTTTTAAAAGTTAATAGTTAACATGTAACACAACTGAGAAATCAGTCCCCTTGGTCCAGAGGCTAAGGTCGTGTCGCATAGGACCTCTGGTTTAACGAAGGGCCACTGATGGCACGTTTAGTTGGTGTTGATCTTCCGCGTGAAAAGCGGGTTGAGATCGCACTTACATATATCTTCGGTGTTGGCCGTACCCGTTCGCAAGAAATGTTAACGGCTACTGGAATCAACCCGAACGTCCGCGTAAAAGATTTGCCTGAGAGCGATCTTGTTAAGTTGCGCGATTACATTGAAGGAAACTTCAAAATCGAAGGCGATCTCCGTCGTGAGATTGCAGCTGATATCCGACGCAAAGTTGAGATTCAGTGCTACCAAGGAATTCGTCACCGCAGAGGTCTGCCGGTGCGCGGGCAACGTACCCACACCAACGCACGTACTCGCAAGGGTCCACGCGTTGCTATCGCTGGTAAGAAGAAGGTGACCAAGTAATGGCTGCTAAACCTGCTGCTGCCGGTAAAGGCAAAGTAAAACTTCGTAAGAAAGAAAAGAAAAACGTTGCTGTTGGTCAAGCTCACATCAAGAGCACCTTCAACAACACCATTGTTTCTATTACTGATCCAACGGGTGCAGTTATTGCATGGTCATCAGCTGGCCAAGTTGGTTACAAAGGATCACGTAAATCAACACCATTTGCTGCACAACTTGCCGCTGAAGCAGCTGCTCGTCGCGCGCAAGAACATGGTGTTCGCAAAGTTGATGTATTTGTTAAGGGACCAGGATCTGGTCGTGAAACAGCAATTCGTTCATTACAGGCTGCCGGATTAGAAGTTGGAGCTATCGCAGATATGACTCCAGCTCCACATAATGGTTGCCGTCCACCAAAGCGTCGCCGGGTTTAGGGGAGGAGAGAGATATGGCTCGTTATACCGGAGCAGATTGCAAGCGTTGTCGTCGTGAGAAAGTAAAGCTCTTCCTGAAGGGCTCCAAGTGCGATGGACCAAAATGTCCGATCGAATCTCGTCCTTACCCACCAGGTCAACACGGTCGCGGTCGTACTAAAGACAGTGAGTACTTATTGCAGATGCGTGAAAAGCAAAAGTGCGCACGCATTTATGGAATTCTAGAAAAGCAGTTCCGTGGATATTACGAAGAGGCAAACCGTCGTCAAGGACGTACTGGTGAAAACTTACTTCGCATCTTGGAAACTCGTTTAGACAACGTAGTTTTCCGTGCAGGTTTTGCAAAGAGTCGTGACATGGCCCGCCAATTAGTGCGCCACGGTCACTTCTTAGTTAACGGTGAGAAAGTAAATATTCCTTCATACCGCGTAACTGCAAACACCATCATCGACGTTCGTCCAGGATCACATGATCTAACTCCATTCATCATCGCAAGTGCTGAATTAGGAGATCGTTCAGTTCCTGCTTGGATGGAAGTTGTTGGCTCAAAGTTGAGAATTCTGGTTCACGCACTCCCAGAGCGCGCTGTCATCGATACTCAAATTCAAGAGCAGTTAATCGTTGAGTTTTACTCTAAGTAAAAAGTAGTAGCAGTAAGCGAACTTCTCGCCCCGAGAGAAGTTCGTGAAGTTCGTAAAGTTGGAGATCAAATAGTGGATCTCCACGAGTTATGGAGGATAACTAGTGCTTATCGCGCAACGCCCCATCTTGTCCGAAGAAGTTGTGAGTGAATACCGCTCTCGCTTCATCATCGAACCATTAGAGCCAGGTTTTGGTTACACCCTGGGCAACTCTTTACGTCGTACCTTGCTCTCATCAATTCCCGGTGCTGCTGTAACAAGCGCACGAGTTGAAGGCGCACTTCATGAGTTCACCACTCTTGAGGGAGTTAAGGAAGATTTAACAGAGATCGTTCTAAACATTAAAGGTTTAGTACTTTCATCAGATAGTGATGATCCTGTTGTTATGTACATTCGCAAAAGTGGCGAAGGTGTATTAACTGGTGCTGACATCGTTGTCCCAGCTGGAGTTGAAGTTCATAACCCAGAAATTCACATTGCAACTCTTAATGCAAAAGCAAAAGTTGAAATTGAACTAACTGTTGAGCGTGGCCGTGGTTACGTAACAGCAGTTCAGAATAAGCAAGCCGGTCAAGAGATCGGACGTATTCCAATTGACTCAATTTATTCACCAGTTCTAAAAGTCACCTACAAAGTTGAAGCAACACGTGTTGAACAGCGCACCGACTTTGACCGTTTAGTTCTTGATGTAGAAACCAAGCGCTCAATGGAACCACGTGATGCAATGGCATCTGCCGGAAAGACACTTGTTGAGTTATTTGGTTTGGCTCGCGAGTTAAATCTTGGTGCAGAAGGCATTGAAATTGGACCATCCATCACTGATGCTGCACTTGCTGCAGATCTTGCTCTTCCAATCGAAGATCTCGATCTAACAGTGCGCTCATACAACTGCTTAAAGCGTGAAGGAATCCACAGCGTTGGTGAACTTGTTTCTCGCAGTGAAGCAGATCTTTTGGATATCCGTAACTTCGGTTCAAAATCTATTGACGAAGTTAAACTCAAACTTGTTGGTATGGGTCTTCAACTCAAGGACAGCCCAATTGGTTTTGATCCAACTCAATCACCTGGATATCACGACAATGGTGATGATGAGGATGAGGAGTTCTACGTAGTTCCTCCAGTGACTCCAATTCACGCGGTTGATCCAATCAACCCCACTGAATCACCAAATTCAGAAACACAAGAGTAGTTAGAGGAGATCTGAGCCAAAATGCCAAAGCCAGCAAAGGGACCACGCCTCGGTAGTGGACCAGCCCATGAGCGCCTCTTACTAGGAACTCTTGCAGCTCAATTAATTCAGCATGGTCGAATTCGCACCACTGTGACAAAAGCGAAACGCTTGCGTCCAGTTGCCGAGAAGTTGATTAGTGCTGCGAAGAAGGGCGATCTTCCAGCTCGTCGTCGAGTGATGGCAATTATCAGTGACAAGAGCGTTGTACACCACTTATTTACTGAAATCGGCCCTCGTTTTGCACAACGCGATGGTGGATACACCCGCATCACCAAAGTTGGAGTTCGCAAAGGCGATAACTCTTCTATGGCGATAATTGAGATTCTTACTGAAGGAACCCCTGCAAAGCGCGCTGTTGTTTCACAAGCAGATGCAATTGCTAAAGCTGCTTCAAAGCGCGAAGATGCTAAAAAAGCATCAGCTGCTCGTGTTGCAGATCGTGATTCAAATGCGAAGAAGATTTCAGAGCGAATTGCTAGTCGAGTTTCAGCTGCAGTAAGTGAGATTGAAGATGAAGGAGATGCCCCTAATAAGGCAACTGCTAAAAAAGCACCAGCAAAGAAAGCTGCTGCAAAAAAAGCTCCAGCAAAGAAAGCTGCTGAAAAAGCTCCAGCAAAGAAAGCCGCAGCTAAAAAAGCACCAGCAAA
>SYCR01000054.1:0-21769 GCA_005786885.1 Actinomycetota bacterium
AGTTGGCGGAGTTAAAAATAGCTCCTTTTGATTTAGTTGTAGTTAATTTGTATCCGTTTGTTAAGACGGTAAAGAGTGGTGCATCAATTGATGAATGCATTGAACAGATTGATATTGGCGGACCTAGCATAGTTCGAGGAGCCGCAAAGAATCACCCTTCAGTTGCAGTAGTGGTTTCGCCAAGTCAATATCCACAAATTGTTGCGGCTATTTCACAAGGTGGAACAGATGAGAAATTACGGAAACATTTTGCAATAGAGGCGTATAGAACTACAGCAAGTTATGACATTGCAGTTGCAACATGGCTCAACTCGGTTAGTGATGATTCACTGATACCTGAGTGGATCGGAAACTCTTACTCGCATAGTGCAACTTTGCGTTATGGAGAAAATCCACATCAAAGTGCGGCTCTATATTTGAGTGACACAAGTGAATTAACTGGAGCCGGAGTTGCTGGAGCGACCCAGTTGCACGGTAAAGAAATGTCCTACAACAATTATGTAGATTTAGAAGCGGCATGGAGAGCGGCTTATGACCATACAGAGCCGGCAATTGCAATTATCAAACATACAAACCCATGTGGAATTGCACTTGGTGCCAACATCGATTCGGCATATCTGAAAGCTTATGCTTGCGATCCAGTATCGGCTTTTGGTGGAGTCATTGCAGCAAATCGTGAAGTAAATGAAACTATGGCAAAAGCGGTAAACGAAGTTTTCACGGAAGTTATTGCAGCTCCGAGTTTTACAAAAACAGCTATTGAGATTTTGACTCAAAAACCCTCAATTCGAATTCTTACAATTGAGCCAACAGCACCACTTTTAGAGTTGCGCCCAATTTTGGGTGGAGCGCTTGTGCAAAATTTTGACCGAATTGATGCCGATGGGGATTCATCTAGCAATTGGCAATTAGTTGCTGGGAAGGCTGCCTCTCCAGAGCAATTAAAAGATTTGGAATTTGCTTGGAAAGCAGTTCGTGCTGTTAAAAGCAATGCAATTTTATTAGCAAATGATTTAGCAGCAGTCGGAATAGGTATGGGACAAGTTAATCGCGTAGATAGCGCACGTTTGGCGGTTTCTCGTGCTGGGGATAGAGCAAGCGGAAGTGTCGCGGCAAGTGATGCCTTTTTCCCATTTGCTGATGGATTAGAGATTTTATTAGCCGCGGGAGTAAGCGCCATAGTGCAACCAGGCGGTAGCGTTCGGGATAATGAAGTAATTGAGGCTGCCAATAAAATGGGAGCAACAATGTATTTCACCGGCGTAAGACATTTTGCACATGCTTAATCTTTTATAGTTGGGAGTGAATCCGATGGCCATAATTCTTGATGGCAAAGCAACAGCGGCGATTATCAAAGCGGATTTATCGGTGCGCGTAAAAAAACTGAACGCACTTGGAATCACTCCAGGATTGGGAACAGTACTAGTCGGTGATGATCCAGGATCTCATTCATATGTCAGTGGCAAGCATCGAGATTGTGCTGAAGTAGGAATTTCTTCTATTCGCGTTGATCTGCCGGCGAGTGCCTCATACCAGGATGTATTAAGCGCGGTTAAAGATTTAAATAATTCAAAAGAGTGCACTGGATATATCGTGCAACTCCCATTACCTAATGGAATTGATTCGCTGGCAATTTTAGAAGCGATGGATCCAAACAAAGATGCTGATGGTTTACATCCAATTAATCTTGGAAAATTAGTTCTTGATCAACATGCACCACTTCCATGTACACCTCGCGGAATAGTGGCTTTACTTGAGCAATACAACGTTCCGATTAAAGGTGCTGAAGTTGTTGTTGTAGGACGCGGATTAACTGTTGGCCGTCCACTGGGATTGTTGTTAACGCGCAAACGAGAAAGTGCAACGGTGACTCTTACGCATTCGGCAACTAAAGATTTAGCAGCGCATATTCGGCGTGCAGATATTGTTGTTGCCGCAATCGGCAAAGCCCATTTCATCACCGCAGAAATTGTGAAACCTGGCGCGGCAGTTATTGATGTTGGAATCACCAGAACGCCAGCTGGCTTGGCAGGGGATGTGCACCCTGATGTGGCAAAAGTTGCCGGCCATATCGCCCCGATGCCAGGGGGAGTTGGACCGATGACCCGGGCATTGTTGCTAAGCAACGTGGTTGAAATAGCTGAAGCGGCCTCAGGCCAGTGAAAAGCCGGCTGGCGACTGGATTTATAACCCTACTTGGGCTGGTAATCGCGCTCAGCGCCTCTGTACGTGCGGGGTCACTGCTGGTGTCAGTTGCGCTGCTGATTCTCGCTGGAGAGCGGTTTACGGACCGAAATGGGGTAACCGTTTGGCGCAGCCGGAGGATCGACCTATTCCTGTTGGTGAACTTTGCGGCGGTGATCGCTACCCTCGCGCTACTGCTTCCAAACGGGGGGTAGAGTTATCTTGATATCAAGAGAGATTGGGTTCCCATGCGCGGTCGGGTCACAGTGGTGGGGGCTGGTTTTTACGGCTCAACCACCGCTCTTCGTTTAGCTGAATACAACATTTTCAAAGAGGTCATACTCACTGACATTCTTGAAGGCAAACCAGAAGGTATTGCTTTAGATATGAATCAATCTCGATCCATTGAAGGATTTGAAACAGAAGTTATTGGCCTGACAACGACTGCAGACGGTGGCGGTTACGAAAAAACTGCTGGCTCTGATGTTGTTGTGATTACCGCCGGAATTCCACGTAAGCCAGGTATGAGTCGAATGGATTTAATCGGTATTAATGCTGGCATCGTTCGTGGCGTTGCCGAAAATATTGCAAAGCACAGTCCAAATGCAGTAATTATCGTCGTTTCAAATCCTTTGGATGAAATGACAGCACTTGCACAGATTGCATCTTCATTTCCACACAATCGTGTAATGGGTCAAGCCGGAATGCTTGATACAGCGCGCTTCACAAACTTTGTCGCTACTAAATTAAGTGTTCCAGTTGGCGATGTTCAGACATTAACTTTGGGTTCTCACGGTGACACAATGGTTCCAGTTCCAAGTCGTTGCACCGTCAAAGGTAAACGACTTTCAGAGTTGCTTTCTACTGAAGAGATTGAAGATCTTGTAGTTCGTACTCGCAACGGTGGAGCTGAAATTGTGGCTCTTCTAAAAACTGGTTCTGCTTATTACGCGCCATCTGCCGCAGCTGCCCGAATGGCAAAAGCAGTGATCGAAGATTCTGGCGCAGTCCTTCCAGTTTGTGCTTGGGTGGAAGGTCAATACGGAATTAGCGGTGTCTACCTTGGCGTCGAAGCTGAAATCGGTAAAGAGGGCGTTCGTCGCGTAGTTGAAAGTGAGTTAACTGATTCTGAAATTGCAGAGTTGAAAGTTGCTGCAGAAGCAGTTCGTGCAAAACAAGCTGATGTAAAAACTCTTTAGTCAAATAATTTAAATAGGGAGCACTGCGAATGGCCAAAATTAAAGTATCTGGAACTGTTGTTGAACTTGATGGCGACGAGATGACTCGTATCATCTGGCAGTTCATCAAGGAGCAGTTGATTCTTCCTTATCTAGATGTAAATCTTGATTATTACGATTTAGGTATCGAACATCGAGATGCAACAATTGATCAAGTAACAATTGATAGTGCTCACGCAATTCAAAAACATGGCGTTGGAGTTAAATGCGCGACGATTACTCCAGATGAAGCAAGAGTAAAAGAGTTTGGATTAAAGCAGATGTGGAAGTCTCCAAATGGAACTGTCCGCAATATTCTCGGTGGAGTAATTTTCCGTGAACCAATCATCATTAGCAACGTTCCACGTTTGGTTCCGCACTGGAATAAACCAATTGTGATTGGTCGTCACGCATTTGGTGATCAATACCGTGCAACAGATTTCAAAGTCCCCAGTGCTGGAAAGTTGACCGTTACTTTTACACCAACTGATGGTTCAAAGCCAATGGAGTTCAACGTCTTTGATTTCCCAGGTGCTGGTGTGGCTATGACGATGTACAACCTCGACGAATCAATCCGTGATTTTGCGCGAGCATCTATGAATTACGGACTCAATCGCAAGTATCCAGTTTTCTTGTCAACTAAAAACACAATTTTGAAAGCATACGATGGCCGCTTCAAAGATATTTTTGAAGAGATTTTCGAAGCTGAATTCAAAGATAAATTTGCTGCTGCCGGAATTACATATGAGCACCGCTTAATTGATGACATGGTGGCTACTTCACTTCGTTGGGAAGGTGGCTATGTCTGGGCTTGTAAGAATTACGACGGCGATGTGCAATCAGATACCGTCGCGCAAGGTTATGGATCACTTGGTTTAATGACATCTGTTTTGATGACTCCAGATGGAAAAATTGTTGAATCAGAAGCAGCACACGGAACTGTGACCCGCCACTACCGCGATCATCAAGCCGGAAAAGCGACATCGACAAATCCAATTGCCTCAATATTTGCTTGGACTCGTGGATTAGCTCACCGTGCGAAACTTGATAACAATCCAGAACTGGCCAGATTTAGTGACACACTCGAAAGAGTATGTATTGAAACTGTAGAGAGTGGAAAAATGACAAAGGATTTAGCTTTGCTAATTAGCAAGGACAGCCCTTGGTTAAACACTCAAGAGTTTCTTGCTGCGATCGATGATAATTTGAAAGTAGAGATGAAATAAGTAATTAAAAAAATCCATTAAAAACCCCGCCAGATAATCTGGCGGGGTTTTTTACTTTTAACTTTAGAGACGAGCACCTGTTGTTCCATTGAATAGGTGAACTGCTGCTTGATCTGCAGTAACAGTGATGGTATCGCCAGGCTTTGGTGGGTTCTTTGGATCCCAACGGACGATAATTTCAGCACCTTCTTCTGCGTTTGCGTTAGCAAGTGTTACTCCGCTAACTGCAGGAACTCCGTAAACAAATGCATCTGAACCAAGTTCTTCAACAACGTTTACCTTGATATCAAAACCAGAACCAGCGGTTGTTGGACGGAAACCTTCTGGGCGGATACCAACAGTCACATTTGAACCTGCTGATGCAGGAACAGCGATCTTGAGTGCGCCAAGAGATGCTTGTCCACCACTTACTGGAGCGACAACTAAGTTCATTGCTGGTGAGCCAATGAATCCAGCTACGAATGCGTTTGCTGGTTTGTCATAAAGATTGCGAGGGGAATCTACTTGCTGAAGTAGTCCATCCTTTAATACTGCTACGCGATCACCCATGGTCATAGCCTCAACCTGGTCGTGAGTTACGTAAACAGTTGTGATTCCAAGACGACGTTGCAACGCAGCAATTTGCGTACGTGTAGCAACACGAAGCTTGGCATCTAGGTTCGATAGTGGTTCATCCATAAGGAAGACCTGCGGTTCGCGAACAATTGCGCGACCCATTGCAACACGCTGACGTTGTCCACCTGAAAGCGCTTTTGGCTTGCGATCTAGGTATGGCTCAAGGTCTAGCAATTTTGCTGCATCTTTAACGCGACGTGCGCGCTCATCTTTGCTAACACCGGCGATCTTAAGTGCGAAGCCCATGTTCTCTGCCCCTGTCAGGTGTGGGTAGAGAGCATAAGACTGGACCACCATTGCAATGTCACGATCTTTTGGTGCCACATGTGTGACATCACGCTCGCCAATGCGGATAGATCCGGTATCGACATCTTCAAGTCCTGCAAGCATGCGGAGTGATGTTGATTTTCCGCAACCTGATGGACCAACTAAAACCAGAAACTCTCCATCTGCAACTGTGAGTTCTAGTTGATCAACTGCTGGACTTGTTGTACCTGGATAGGTACGACTTGCTTTATCGAATACAACTGTTGCCATGCTGGTAACTCCTTCTCCCGGCAGGTACGTGCCGGACGGTCCGTAGGATGAAGGTGAGTTCGGTTGAACTCGGGTGCAAAGTACTAGATAGATGGGGTTTAGGGAAAGTGGCTCGCTCCTGAGTACCCTTAGCCCGTGCAGATATTTGGCGATCTCGCCCTCGTAGCCACCCTGATTATGCTCGGCGGCCTCTTTGTGGCGGCTGAAATTGCCCTAGTTTCCCTTCGTGAGTCTCAGATTAAGGCGATGAGCCAGAGGGGTAAACGCGGGGCCCGAGTGGCGGCACTGGCCAGCAACCCGACTCGCTTCCTAGCCGCGATCCAAGTCGGAATTACCTTATTTGGACTTTTTTCAGCTGCAATAGGCGCAGAGCGTTTTGGTAGGTATTTGATTCCAGAGTTGCAGGATCTTGGATTGAGTGAAAGTTCTGCAAACCTACTTTCAATTATTTTGATAACAATCGTGGTTGCATATTTCACTTTAATCATAGGTGAGTTAGTACCAAAGAGAATTGCAATTGTTCGTGCTGAGAGTGTTGCGCTCGCCGCTGCATCAACTGTTGATCGTATTGCGCGATTGTTTCGTCCAATCATCTGGGTTTTATCTAAGTCAACAGATTTAATTGTCCGTTTAATAGGGATTGATCCGAAACAAGCACGAGATAAAGTATCTGAAGAAGAACTCCTTGATTTACTCACTGGCCATGCTCGACTTACTAAACAAGAACGTGAAATCGTGGAAGAAGTTTTTCTAGCCGGTGATCGTCAAGTTCATGAAGTAATGCTTCCGCGTACTGAAGTTGATTTCCTAGATTCAACGACTCCGATTTCGCAAGCGATAAAAATAATAATGGAATCAGGTCACTCTCGTTATCCAGTTGTTAAAGGTTCCTTTGATGAGATTGTTGGATTCATCCATATTCGAGATTTATTAGATCCAAGTTTACGGGAGCGGCAAGTTCGAGTTGGAGATTTAGTGCGTGAAGCTTTGTTCATGCCTGGAACTAAAGGTTTGATGCCAGCATTAACTGAAATGCGGGCCGCAGGTCAGCATTTAGCAATTGTCGTTGATGAATATGGTGGAACTGATGGAATCGTAACTCTTGAAGATATTGTCGAAGAGTTCATCGGCCAAATTCGTGATGAGTACGACGGCGATGAAAAAAATGAAGTGCAATCCGTACGAGCTGGCGAGTATCACTTTGATGGATTGACATCTCTTGATGATGTTTTGGATGAAACTGGTATTGAAGTTGTTGATGGGCCTTATGAAACAGTGGGTGGATTCTTAATGCACCAACTTGGCAGAATTCCAGAAGTTGGGGACAAGATCTTTCAACCAAGTGCTGAGTTTGAGATTGAATCAATAGAAGGAAAGCGCGCTGGAAAAATCCGTATGATTGTCACAGATCATGGGCAATCAAAGGCAGAGGCAAACTCAAATGAGCACTGAAGCAAATAAAGAAAGAGTTCTATCAGGTATTCAACCGACTTATGATTCTTTTCACCTAGGCAACCATCTTGGTGCTTTGCGCCAATGGGTTGCTCTGCAAGATACCCATGATGCCTTTTATTGCGTGGTTGATTTACACGCACTAACTATTGAGACTGACCCAAAACTTTTACATCAGCGCACTCTTGCTTCAGTTGCTCAGCTGCTAGCCCTTGGGATAGATCCGGCACACAGCACATTATTTATTCAGTCACATGTCCCAGCGCACAATCAACTTGGCTGGGTTCTTGAATGCATGACTGGATTTGGCGAAGCAAATCGCATGACGCAATTTAAGGATAAGTCGCAAAAATCTGGAGCGGACCGCACTGTTGTTGGATTGTTTACGTACCCGATTTTGCAAGCTGCCGATATTTTGCTTTACCAAGCCAATAAAGTTCCAGTTGGCGAAGACCAACGCCAACACATTGAGTTAACCCGCGATTTAGGACAAAGGTTTAACTCGCGTTTTGGGGAAACCTTCACAATTCCTGATGCTCACATCATTAAGGGCACTGCAAAAATTATGGATTTACAAGATCCAACTTCAAAGATGAGCAAATCAGCTGCCACTATGGCTGGAGTTATTGAATTAATGGATGCTCCTGAAGTAAATGCTAAAAAAGTTAAAAGTGCGATGACTGATACTGAACGTGAAATTAAATTTGATGAGAAGAACAAACCTGGAATCAGTAATTTGCTAAGTATTTACTCTGCATTAACTGGCCAGAGCATTAATCAGTTGGAAGAAAATTACTCTGGCAAGGGTTACGGAGATTTAAAGAAAGAGTTAGCAGATGTAGTCGCTGGAGCGCTCGAGCCGATCAGAAGTAGTGCGCTAGATTATTTGAAAGACCCGGCTCAGTTGCAGAGTATTTTGAAAGATGGCGGACAAAGAGCGGGTTCAGTCGCAGCACAAACGCTTAGAAATGTTTACTCAGCGATGGGGCTAGTAGCAAGAGGTTAGTTTTAAACTAATTTTCCAACAGGGTCGACTACATCAAGTGCTTTAAATCCCCATTTGAATAACTCTTTGGCTAAAGCATCTCGGCCATAAGTTAATTTCATAAAAGTAATTATTATCGTACGACCGTCTCGTTTTACTGCTCCGATGTAAGTGTTTTGACCTTTAGTTGTCCAACCAGTTTTCACGCCTATGGTGCCGGGATAATTTAAAACTAACTTATTTAAGTTATAAACTTTTTTATTCACATTTTTCGGACCAGATTTTGGAAATGTATAAGTCTTTGTTTTCACTATTTTTCGAAAATCGGCTCGTTCCATAGCAGCACGTCCAATAAGTGCTAAATCGTATGCACTTGAAAGTTGTCCTGGGGTATCAAGTCCATGTGGAGATTTTGGTGTGGTGTCCAGTGCCTGAATTGATTTAGCTTTAGCTTGCATCATTTCGAGGGTTTTTTTCATTCCACCATTTGCATTTGCGAGTGCTACTCCCGCATCATTGCCAGAGTGCAACATCAAGCCATACCAAATATCTTTAATCTTGTACTTTCTTCCAGGATAAATGCCAACTTTATTGCCGATTGTTTTTGGTTCTTTTTTGGTACCAATATAAGTTTTATTCATATCCAATTTTGGAAGAAGTGTTAAAGCCGTTAACGTCTTTAAGGTGCTTGCTGGCGGCAATCTTTTATGCGGATTTTTAGCGGCTAATATTTCACCGGTATCTAAATCGGCAATCACGTATGAAGAAGCCGTTGTATCTGGGGGAGCAGACACCCCATCCCCTGTTGTGTCATTGAAAATTACGCCACTTTCCCCAAGTCGTCCACCGCCGATTACTTCATCTCCATTTGCTGCAAAAGATGTGGCTGTTAGAGCCAGAACAAGTACGGAAGCCGTGAGGGAGAGGTTGCGTTGTTTGAAAGTTGAGATTTGCATAGATGCTAAAGAATAGAGAGATAAATCCTATGCGATTATTCGCCACACCGAATTGAGTAGGATTAGCTTGTGCGAGATATCACAGAGTCCGGATTTCCATTAAAACCAGATTATCTAAACGGTGAGAAATCTGGCGTTTATCCATTTACACGTGGCATTTATGAAGAAATGTATTTAAAAAAACCTTGGACGATGCGGCAGTATGCAGGATTTGGAAATGCAAAAGAATCCAACGAAAGATACCTGCAACTGGTAGCTGCAGGTACTGGTGGCTTATCAGTTGCTTTCGATTTACCAACTCAGATGGGTTATGACTCTGATGCTCCACAATCACTTGGTGAAGTTGGACGTGTTGGTGTAGCAATCGACTCACTTGTAGATATGCGTGAACTATTTGACAAAATTCCACTTGAAAAAGTTTCAACTTCAATGACCATAAATGCACCTGCAGCAATTCTACTTTTGATGTATCAGATTATTGCTGAAGAACGTGGCATTTCCAGTGAAGAACTACAAGGAACCATTCAAAATGATTTGTTGAAAGAATATATCTCTCGAGGAACTTATATTTATCCTCCAAAACAGTCGTTACGCTTGACTACAGATATTTTCGAATACTGCACTAAAGAATTACCTAAATGGAACAGCATTTCAGTTTCTGGATATCACATGGCTGAGGCTGGAGCTAATCCAGTTCAGGAAATAGCTTTTACGTTTGCAAATGCAATTGCATATTTAGATTGTGCGAAGGAACGTGGCTTGTCAATTGAAGATGTTGCAAGCCGGATGAGCTTCTTTTTTGTTTCTAGAACTACAGTTTTAGAGGAAGTTGCAAAATTTAGAGCAGCTAGACAATTATGGGCTCAAATTATGAAAGAGCGATTCGGAGTAACTTCAGAACGTGCGATGCACCTACGATTCCACACCCAAACTGCTGGAGTTCAGCTAACTGCCCAGCAACCTGAATTGAATTTAGTGCGTGTAGCTCTTCAAGCCTTAGCCGCAGTACTTGGAGGTACGCAATCACTGCATACAAATTCATTTGATGAAGCACTTGGATTACCAACTGAGAAAGCAGCGCGCCTTGCACTTCGCACCCAACAAGTGATTGCAAATGAAAGTGATGTGGCTGCAACCGTTGATGCACTGGCTGGATCTGCGGTTATTGAGTCTATGACCACTGAAATTGCGGTAGCGGCCATAGATCTGATCGCAAAGATTGACCAAATGGGTGGAGCTGTAGCAGGAATTGAAGCAGGATTCCAAAAAGGTGAAATAGAAAAAAGTGCCTATCGAATTTCGCAAGAGATCGAGTCCGGAAATCGAGTGGTTGTTGGAGTAAATGCCTTCGTCGAAGAAGCAAGCCCATATTTACCACTTGAGATAAATCCCGAGATTGCAAAAGAGCAAAATGCCAAGTTGGCAAAATTGCGGGAGAGTCGGGATCAGAGTGCAGTAACTAAGGCTTTAGCCGCCTTAAGTGTCGCAGCAAAAGGTAAATCTAATTTACTTTACCCAATGAAAGTTGCACTTCTTGCTAATGCAACTCTTGGAGAGATTTCAAATGCACTGCGAGACGAGTGGGGAAGCTACCGCGCTACTGAAATTTGGTAATTAGATAATTTTGCACAGCAAAGTACCACTGGCAAGTGTGTCTCCAACTGAGACGGTTAACTCACTAATTTTCCCACCCTTATGCGCTTTCAGTGGTTGTTCCATTTTCATCGCCTCTAGAACCACAATCAACTCACCTTCTTCAACAACTTGCCCCTCCGTTACTTCAATTTTTACAACTGTTCCTTGCATCGGAGTTGTTAAAGAATCTCCCGTCTGCAAAGCAGTTCTTGCACTCAGCGCCCGTTTACGTTTACGAATTGGACTCAAGATTCCAACCTCAAAACGGTGGCCATCAACTTCAACAACAACCTCTTCTATCACTGGAGTTGTGCTTTCTTCGCTAGTGGATCCGTATGGTGGGATTTGATTGTTAAATTCACTTTCAATCCATCCGGTATAGACCGCAAAAGGTTCATTGATAAAGGCTTCATCATTTATAACTGCACGATGGAAAGGTAAAGCGGTTGCAATTCCTTCAATCTGGAATTCAGCAAGAGCGCGGCGGGCTCGCTCTAATGCTTGTTTTCTTGTTGAGCCGGTAACAACTAATTTTGCAAGTAGGGAATCGAAATTTCCACCGATTACATCACCTTTTGTAAAACCTGCATCAACGCGAATTCCAGGACCTGAAGGTTCTATCCATTTGGTTATGACGCCTGGAGTTGGCAAGAAATTCCGACCAGGATCTTCACCATTTATACGAAATTCGATTGAGTGACCGCGCAATGCCGGGTCAGTTGAAGATATTTTCTCGCCATCAGCAATTCTGAATTGTTCTCGCACTAAATCAAGCCCAGAAACTTCCTCACTGACAGGGTGTTCAACTTGCAAACGTGTATTAACTTCAAGAAATGAAATGGTTCCATCAAGCCCAACAAGAAATTCGCAAGTGCCGGCTCCAAAGTATCCTGCAGCACGGATGATTTCTTTGCTCGAACGGTAAAGCTCTTCAATTTGAGATTGAGAGAGAAATGGGGCCGGCGCTTCTTCAACTAATTTTTGGTGACGTCTTTGCAAAGAGCAGTCACGAGTTGATACAACTATTACATTTCCATGAGTGTCTGCTAAAACTTGTGTTTCAACGTGACGTGGACGATCTAAGTATCTCTCAACAAAACATTCACCGCGACCAAAAGCCGAAACTGCTTCACGAACCGCTGAATCAAAAAGTTCGGGGATTTCTTCCATTGTGAAGGCAACTTTTAACCCACGTCCACCACCACCATGCGCAGCTTTGATGGCAACAGGCAATCCAAACTCTTTTGCAAAAGCAAGAACTTCCGTGCTGCTGGCAACTGGATCTGGTGTTCCGGCAACAAGCGGAGCACCAACTTGCGCTGCAATTTTTCGGGCTGAAACTTTATCTCCCAATGCCGCAATCGCAGCCGGGGGAGGTCCAACCCAAATCAAACCCGCATCGATCACGGCTTGTGCGAATTTGGCATTTTCAGAAAGGAATCCGTATCCAGGATGAATTGCTTCAGCACCACTTTTCTTAGCGACTGAAATTATTTTTTCAATATTTAAATAAGTTTCTGTAGCAGTTACTCCACCAAGTGCAAAAGCCTCATCACAAGCCTTAACGTGAAGAGCGTTGCGGTCTCCGTCAGCGTACATAGCAATTGATTTAACGCCATGATCATGGGCTGCTCTTGCTATGCGAATCGCAATTTCGCCACGGTTGGCAATTAAGACGCTTTTCATAGTGCAGATCCTATCTGGCGCAACTTGTGCCAAGAATGTCCCAGGGATGTGACCATCTCAAAAAGATCAGGCATGCTCAAACCAATTACACCTGTAGCATCCCCATCAATTCTTGAAATAAATGGTGACCCAATTCCATCCAGAGTTGCACCGCCAGCAACTTGAAGAGGTTCACCTGTTTTAATGTAAGCGTCAATTTCTTCATCACTAACATTTGCAAATGTAATTTTAGTTGCCGAGACTCTTTCAGCAATTGCTCCATTTGAAAGATCAATTACTACTTGTCCGGTATACAGGACTCCACTTTTATTCCGGTATGAACGCCAGAGCGAAAAAGCTTCATCGGTTGTTGTTGGCTTTCCAACATTTTTACCTTCAAACTCAAGTGTCGAGTCAGCGCCAATTATTAATTGATCTCCCTTGAGAGATGAAGCAACAGCGAGTGCTTTGGCCTTTGCTAAGGCAACAACCATCTGGATCGGTGGCAGTTCCAAGAATTCAGACAACTCCTCATTAATTCCGCTGACTTTAACCTCAGCAAAAATTCCCGCGCTTTTCAATAACTGTAATCGAGCGGGTGAGGCAGAAGCGAGTATTACTCTAGTCACGAATTATTTTCCACTTTCCCATAGCTATTACTTTTAGAAAGTACTAATTGCCTTTTGGCTAAAGCTTTTTCAATTACTGCAATTTCTTCAATTGTCGCTTCCCCTTTAATAATTTTAATTTCACTCATTACAGTGGAATATTTCCATGTTTGCGATATGGCAAAACATCTTTTTTATTTTGCAAGGCACGGAAAGCACGAGTGATTAGTATTCGACTTTGTTGAGGTTCAATTACTGCATCGATAAAGCCACGTTCGGCTGCCAGATATGGATTAGCAAGAGTGTCGTCGTATTCTGTGATTAGTTTTTTACGTACATCCTCTGAGTTGTTAGATTCTGCTAATTCTTTCCGATACAAGATGTTTACTGCGCCTTGCGCTCCCATAACAGCAATCTGTGCCGTTGGCCAAGCTAAGTTGATGTCCGCACCCAAATGTTTTGATCCCATAACGTCATATGCTCCGCCGTAAGCTTTCCGAGTGATTAAAGTGACCATAGGGACTGAGGCTTCACCATATGCATAGAGCAATTTAGCGCCACGTCTAATAATTCCGTCCCACTCCTGATCAGTTCCTGGTAAAAATCCAGGTACATCTACCAAAGTCAATATCTGTATTCCGAATGCGTCACAAGTTCTCACAAATCTTGCAGCCTTTTCACTCGCATTGATATCTAAAGTTCCGGCAAGTTGCATTGGTTGATTAGCTACAACCCCAACTGAGCGTCCTTCAATTCTGCCAAAACCAATAATTATGTTTGGAGCAAAAAGTTCCTGGACTTCTAAAAATTCAGAGTCATCAAGCAATGCTTTGATCACTTGATGCATGTCATAAGGTTGATTTGGAGCATCTGGTATCAAGGTATTTAGTGCAACGTCACTTGCGTGTAATGAATCTGATCCACTAACAGGGAAAACTGGTGGCGCATCAGCGTTATTGCTTGGCAAGTACGACAACAAAGTTTTCACATAATCAATGGCATCTAGTTCATTTGCGGCCAAATAGTGAGAGTTTCCCGTTCTTGAATTATGAGTGTGTGCTCCACCAAGTTCTTCCATCTCAACTTCTTCACCTGTAACAGTTTTAATCACTTCAGGACCCGTGATGAACATATGCGAAGTTTGATCAACCATGATTGTGAAATCTGTCATGGCTGGCGAATAAACCGCACCACCAGCGCAGGGTCCAAGAATTAATGAAATTTGTGGAATTACACCAGAAGAACGTGCGTTACGTCGGAAAATTTCGCCGTAACGTCCGAGTGAAACCACACCCTCTTGGATCCGAGCACCACCTGAATCATTTATTCCAATTAGTGGCACGCCAGTTCGTAATGCGAAATCCATAACTTTTACAATTTTTTCACCAAAAACTTCACCAAGACTTCCACCCATCACAGTGAAATCTTGTGAAAAAAGCGCGATCGGTCTTCCATCAACTGTTGCAATTCCAGTAACTACACCGTCGCCATAAGGACGATTTTGTGGCATATCAAAGTTGACACTTCGGTGGCGAGCCAATTCATCAAATTCGGTAAATGAGTCAGCATCAACTAGGGCGGCGATCCGCTCGCGTGCGGTCATTTTGCCTTTGGCATGTTGCTTTTCAATTGCACGTTCAGAACCGGCATGCGTGGCTGCATTAATTCTTGCCTGTAAATCTTCGAGTTTTCCTGCAGTTGTGTGAATGTCACCGCTCATACCCGTACCGTACCTCTCATGATTAGCGACCAGCAGCGAGCGCCATTAAATCAGGATCAAATCATCTCACTACTTGATGATAGTTACTGGCGAGTAAGCCTGTTTGAGAGCATTCCCTCAACGCAGATTAAATTGGTTGAAATGTTAAAGGCGGAAAAATTACCTGCAGGTACGGTTTTGATTGCCGATCATCAAAGTGCCGGGCGCGGACGATTAATGCGCAAATTTGAAACGCCTCCCCAGGTTGCAGTATTACTTTCAACAGTCCTATATCCAATACGAAATCCGGCAGATCAAGGATGGATCCCATTAATTGTTGGAGTTGCAGCAGCAAATGCAATTTCAAAATATTGTGGAATAGCGCCGCTATTGAAATGGCCAAATGACCTTTTAATCGAAGATTTAAAAGTCGGGGGAATAATTGCCGAGCAATTTGAAGATTGTGTAGTTGTGGGAATCGGAATTAATGTTTTACAAGAGATCAATGAACTTCCAGTTCCGACGGCAACCTCTTTAATTTTAGAGTGTGAAAAAAGAGTAATTACAACTCGCGAAGAATTGATTGCACTCTTGCTTCAAGAGATTAGAAATGAATTTGATTCTTGGAATTTAGCAAACGGCAATGTTGAAATTCTTAGAAAATATTCGGAACTTTCAGCGACTCTGGGTAAAAAGATTAAATTAGATTTTCAAAATGGAGATACAAAAGAAAGCACTGCTACTGGCATTGCAGAAAATGGCGGACTTCTAATTTCTAGTGGTGAAACCATTGTCTCTGCAGATATAACTCACCTTCGAGCCATCTCATAAACTTCAAGTAGGATTACGACTATGAGTGCGCCAACTGTCGGAATGATTGGGGCAGGCCAACTTGCGCAGATGTCATTAGCCCCGGCTATTGCTCTCGGAATAAACCTTAAGATTTTGGCTAGCGAAGAAAGCGATAGCGCGGCAAAAACTGCAAAAGTAGAGATTGGAAATTATCGAGATTTAGAAGTTTTACGAAATTTTGCAAAAGGTTGTGATTTTTTAACTTTCGAACACGAATTAGTTCCAAACGGACATTTACGAATCCTTGAAGATGAAGGGTTTGTGATTAGACCCAGTTCTAAATCTCTACTGGTGGCTCAAGACAAAGCACATATGCGCCAAACCTTCACTGAAAATCAGATTCCTTGTCCGAAATGGCTAGTTGTAGATAACGCCTCTGCGATTCCAACTTTTCCAGCAATTTTGAAATCTATTACTGGGGGATACGACGGTCGTGGAGTGCAATTAGTGCAGGATGAACTTTCTGCAAAAAAAGTTATTGCTGAATGGGGTAAAGCACTTTATGAAGAGGTGGTTCCATTTGATCGAGAGCTTTCAATTTTGATAGCGCGCTCACCGCATAATCAGGTAGCTACTTGGGCAGTCACCGAAACAATCCAGCGTGATGGTATTTGTATAGAAACTATCACCCCAGCCCCTAATCTTTCTGAAGAAGTTGCAAATCTTGCGCAACAAATTGCAAGTGATATCGCAAATACAATTAAATTAGTTGGAGTGATGGCTGTCGAACTTTTTCAAGTGGGCGATAAGTTACTCGTTAATGAAATTGCACTAAGGCCACATAATTCGGGTCATTGGAGTATCGAGGGTTCGGTAACTAGCCAATTTGAACAACATTTGCGGGCAGTTTTAGATTTACCTTTGGGAGAAACGAAAATGACTGCCAAATGGTCAGTAATGGCAAATATTTTAGGAACAGAAAATTCCGATCTGTATCGGCCTTATTTACACTTGTTTGCTCGCGATCCCGAACTAAAAATTCACAATTATGGCAAAGAGGTGCGACCGGGCCGTAAAGTTGGACATGTAACTATCGTTGGAGATGATTTAGTAGATTTGCGTAGTCGAGCAGCTCATGCGATCGATTACATAAGTGGAGTTGTTACTGAATAACGATGCGTAAGAGGAGCGACTAATGAGTGGCCTAAATCCAGAAGTTGCAATTGTGATGGGTTCAGATTCTGATTGGCCAATTATGGAAGCTGCCGCATTGACACTTGCAGAGTTCAAGATTGCTTATGAGGTTGAATTGCTTTCTGCACATCGGATGCCAGAAGAGATGATGGCCTATGGAAAAAGTGCTGCAAGTCGCGGAATTAAAATTATTATTGCAGGTGCCGGTGGTGCTGCTCACTTACCTGGGATGCTTGCGTCAATTAGCGCACTTCCGGTGATCGGAGTTCCGATTTTACTTAAGGCGCTTGAGGGAATTGATTCGTTGTTATCAATCGCTCAGATGCCCGCTGGAATACCTGTAGCAACTGTTGGTATCGGTAACTCAAAAAATGCTGGATTGCTGGCGATAAGAATGCTTAGCGTGGGAAACCCACATTTAGTTAAAGCAGTAGAAAATCAGATGGCCGAATTAAATGAAAGTGTAAAAATAAAAGCAAAAGCTTTAAAGATTGCGTCCCAAAGCCCGGAAGCGCCATCCAGCCGATAAGTATTTATCGCTGTCCAAAGCATTTCTACCATCAATCATCTTTGCACTTTTCACCCAGCTCTTAATTTCAACTGGATCAAGTTCGCGATAAATCTTCCATTCAGTTAAGTGCAAAGTTATATCCGCATCTACAAGAGTGCTCTTAATGTCATTTGAGAATTCCAAGTTAGGAAAACGCAAACGGGCGTTTTCAATAGCTTTCGGATCATGAACTACAACTCGGGCACCTTTTGCAAGAAGTGATGCGGCGATATCCAAAGCAGGGGAGTCACGGACATCATCACTATCTGGTTTAAAAGCGGCACCTAAAATCGCAATGCGCGCGCCATCTAATCCTTGACTCAATTCAGAATCAACAACGTCGACCATACGGGTACGTGCTCGAAGATTGATTGCATCTATCTCACGCAAAAATTCAACTGCCTGGTTTGCTCCAATTTCTTCTGCACGTGCCATAAATGCTCGAATATCTTTAGGAAGGCAGCCGCCCCCAAAACCAATTCCAGATTGAAGAAAGCGGTTACCAATTCGTGGGTCATATCCAATTGCTTTTGCAAGAACAGTTACATCGCCACCAGCAGCTTCGCAAATTTCTGCCATTGCATTAATAAATGAAATCTTTGTGGCTAAAAATGAATTTGCCGCAACCTTAACCAGTTCTGCAGTACGTAAATCTGAAGATATCCATGGAACGCCAGCAGCAGTCAAAGGTGCGTACAAGTCAGCAAGTTTTCTTTCAGATTCAGAATTACGCACTCCAACTACCAAACGATTTGGTTCGAGAGTATCTTCAATAGCAAAGCCTTCACGCAGAAACTCTGGATTCCAAGCCAAGTCAGAGTGTGGAGCTTGCGCATCTAATTTAGCCGCGAGTAGATCTGCAGTTCCTACAGGAACAGTGGATTTTCCAGCGACTAGTGATCCAGATTTTAAATAGGGCAGCAGCTGATCAAATGCACTATTTACATAAGTTAGGTCGGCCGCATTACTTCCACTCTTTTGCGGGGTACCAACGCATAAGAAATGGACATCTGCATCTTTTGCTGATTCAAAAGATGTTGTGAAAGTTAAGCGTCCAGTGGCCAATTGTTCAACCAACAACTCTGCTAGACCAGGCTCATAGAAAGGAAGTTCTCCTTTTTGAAGTGCCGAAATTTTTACGCTATCAGAATCAATTCCAACAACTGTATATCCAAGTTTTGACATACAGGCTGCGTGGGTCGCGCCTAAGTATCCAGTTCCGATTACCGATATTTTCAAAGTTTGTGGCACCCGTGAAGATTACCGCATGATGAAGCCAGAATTAGCGGAGCGAGCCGCAGGTATCTGCTTCAGCTGTGCGGGTTTTAAAGGGATCAATTATTTCAGTGCTTGGCTTTGCGCTTGCGCTAGCAGATGATGCAGGTGACTTAGATGGAGTTTTTACTACTTCCTTAACCACATCTTCATCCTTTATTAACTTTTCCCAAAGTGCAGGAGCTAATTTTTTGTCCCATAGAACTGAACCGCGGACTCCGTTACTGTTATAGAAAGTATTTGATAGAGGAACTGTCAAAGTTCTTACTTTTTTGGTGGAGATTCCCCGCAACTGCTCAGCAAGAACAATTAGATCGTCTTGAGTTAAATCAGGATCAGTTACAACAGAGGCAAGTCCAGCATTTACGAATTTAACTACTTTTACCGGATTTAGCAGCGTACTTTTGCTTGAGGCAGTTCTGATCATTGCACTTACAAACTGTTGTTGCCTCTGCATGCGTCCTAGATCGCCCATTCCATCAAAGGCTCGAGTTCTCACATATTTAAGAGAATCAATTCCATTCAATTTATGAATACCAGCTTTTAGGACTAAGTAACTCTTCGGATCATTGATATCTTTTTTAGTACAAATTGTCACACCACCAAGTGCGTCAACCATATTTTTAAATCCAAGAAAACTTATTTCAACATAATGGTCGATGCGTAAGTTTGTCATTCCCTCCAAAGTCTGCACTAATAGTTTTGCATCGCCTTTTCCAAAAGTTTCATTAATTTTGGAATAACTTGGCGCATGAACTTTTCCGGTGCTATCAGTCCACTCTGGAACTTTTGCAAATGTATCTCTAGGTATAGAAACTATTGTTGCTCGGTCTCTTTCTTTACTAATGTGCACCAAAATCATGGTGTCGGCTCGCTTGCCAGCGGCGACTGCAGTAGACCCAACTCTTAACTCTTTAATTTCGGCTTTCGTTAAACCGACTCGGGTGTCTGAACCAACTATTAAATAATTGATAGCCGAACCTGCAAGGCGATCTGGTCGCTCTACACGGTCTTTGAATACATCAACGCGTTTGATACTCGCAGACGCCAAAGAGAAGGAACCCCAGGAGAGAGCAGATATCAGCACGATAATTGTGGAACCCAAGGCCATCCGGCGTTGCCCAGGAGTGCGACCTGCGAGCAAAGTATCGGTGGCTTTCACAGCTCACAGCCTAAACGGAGGGTACCTTCTTACCTATATGACCACGCCCGATGCTTATGAGAACTCCGTCTCAGTAATCCTCCCTGTCTTAAATGAGGAGAAATACTTAGCGGCAACTTTGGCTGCGATCACCTCACAAGATTTCGCAGGCGACTTTGAAATAATTTTGGCGCTAGGGCCGTCAAAAGATCGAACAAATGAGATCGCGGCCCAATTAGCTAAAGAAGATTCCCGTATCAAGTTAATATACAACCCAAGTGGAAAAACTGCATTAGCTCTAAATTCAGCAATTGCTATTGCTCTTTATCCAATCATCGTTCGAGTCGATGGTCATTCCGTTTTACCAAAAGATTACATACGGGTTGCAGTAAAGAGTTTACTTGAAACCGGTGCAGTAAATGTTGGTGGGATCATGGCAGCTCAAGGTGAAACACCTTTTGAAAAAAGTGTTGCATTAGCAATGCGCTCACCTATCGGAGTAGGCGGATCACGTTTTCACACCGGTGGTGAAGCCGGGCCAACTGATACCGTATATCTAGGCGTCTTTCTAAAATCAGCAATTAATGCAATTGGTGGTTTTGATCCAGCTTTTATTCGTGCACAAGATTGGGAATTGAATTTTAGGTTGCGTAAAAATGGCGGTGTTGTTTATTTTGAACCTAAATTACATGTTACTTATCGCCCAAGATCTACTATCCGTGCATTAGCAAAACAGTATTTTGAATATGGCAGGTGGCGCCGAGAAGTAATGCGAACCCACCCGGGCACAGTAAATTTAAGATACTTAGCACCGCCACTAACTTTGGTAATCACATCAATCGGTCTTCTTTTCGGATTATTTCTCTCCCCAATCTTTTTAATTGCACCAATTGGATATTTATTAGGGGTCGTCATCAGCGGACTTTTAGTTGGAGAGAGTTTTACTACAAAGTTCACGCTCCCTGTAGTCCTTTTGACGATGCACATGTCGTGGGGCTTGGGCTTCCTTACCTCTTCAAAAAGAGGTCTACGTCGAGGCTAGCCGGTACGATAATCAAATGGGAAAAGTGCAGATATATGAGCCATTTAAAGGGGGACTACCTCCGGTCATACCTTACTTTTCCGATGTTTGGCGTCGTCGTGAATTCATCAGCGCCTATGCACGATCTGAGTTGCGAGCGCAAAGTTTTGGATCATTTTTCGGGCAACTTTGGCTAATTCTTAATCCACTGTTGCTCGCATTGGTTTATTACCTATTGATTATAGTAATTGGCGGGAGTACAGGTTCGGAGAGATTTGCCCATTTAACAGCAGGGCTATTTTTATTTTACTTTATTACAAATTCGATGATAGCTGGATCCAAATCAATCACCAGTGGTGGCAAATTAGTACTTAACTCTGCCTTCCCTAGATTAATTCTGCCAATTTCTGCAACTGTAATTGCATTTTTTAAGTTTCTGCCAACTTTTTTTGTTTTAGGTTTTATTCATTTAATTTTTGGGCTCCCAATTAGTCCTAAACTTTTTTATCTTATTCCAGTACTGCTTGCTTCTATTATTTTTGCACTTGGAACCGCAATCCTTACCTCCATTTTAAATGTGTATTTCCGCGATACGAAAAATTTCTTGCCATACTTCACTCGCGCATTGCTCTACTTGTCACCTGTGCTTTACACAGCAGAGCAATTACAACCAGCACTAAAACCAATCTCCTATTTAAATCCGTTATACACATTTATTGGTGCCTGGACAGAGATACTCATTAACGGAGCCGCACCTACGCTTGCAAATTTTGTGACGATGTTTACTTGGGCATTTGTACTTTTGATAATTGCACTCTTTATGCTTATGAGACGGGAGCGCGAATTTGCTCTTCGTATCTGAAGCCCACAAAGAGAGACAGGTGGCAATCTCTGTTCGTAATTTGAATTTGGTTTACAAAACGACTGTGCAGAAAAAGCCAACTTTCCGACAAGCCCTAACTCGCTCTGGTCGAAAAATCCGTACGGTCAATGCTCTGACAGATTTAAACCTGGAAA
>SYCR01000055.1:0-18061 GCA_005786885.1 Actinomycetota bacterium
AGTTACTTTGATGAAGTTGTAGATGATTTAGAACGTGCATATCCAAGTTTTAGTGATGCAATCGAGAAAGTCATAGTTGATCGCGGAGAATTGACTTTGCATGTCAAAAGCTCACGTTTGTCAGAAGTCGCACTTATTCTGCGCGATGAATTGAAATTTGAAATGTGCATGGGCGTAAGTGGCGCACATTACCCAGCTGAAACTGGTCGAGAACTACATGCTTTATATCCATTGCTTTCATTAACGCGTAACCAAAGAATTCGTTTAGAAGTTTCTGTTCCTGATAGCAATCCGCACATTCCATCTCTTGTTGAAATCTGGGCGTCAAACAACTGGCAAGAGCGCGAAACTTTTGACATGTTTGGAATTATTTTTGATGGCCATCCAGCATTAACAAGAATCATGATGCCGGATGATTGGCCAGGACATCCTCAGCGAAAAGATTATCCACTTGGTGGAATTCCAGTTGAGTACAAAGGTGCAACTGTTCCACCTCCAAATGAGCGTAGGTCTTACCGATGACTACTTTCAATACTTCAAATCAAAACACAGATCCATACGCATCGGTTCGGGAAACGACCGAGGGTCGGGTTTACTCAGTAACAGGTGGAGATTGGGATGATCTCGTAACAGAGATCGGAGCAACACAAGAAGAACGTGTAGTTGTAAACATGGGACCACAACACCCTTCAACACACGGTGTACTTCGTTTGATTTTAGAACTTGAAGGCGAGACCGTCACTGAAGTTCGCTGTGGAATTGGATATCTGCACACTGGAATTGAAAAAAATATTGAGTACCGCTCTTGGACCCAGGGAGTAACTTTTGTTACTCGCATGGATTACCTTGCGCCTTTCTTCAACGAAGCTGCTTACTGTCTAGCTGTAGAAAAATTATTAGGAATCACAGACCAAATTCCTGAGCGCGCATCAATTATTCGAGTAATGCTGATGGAATTCAACCGAATCTCTTCTCACCTTGTTGCACTAGGTACGGGTGCACTTGAACTTGGTGCACTCTCACCAATGATCTTTGCATTCCGCGAACGTGAATTGATTTTAAATGTTTACGAAATGATTACCGGCCTCCGAATGAATAGCGCCTATATTCGTCCGGGTGGCGTAGCGATGGATCTTCCTGAAGATGCAATTCCTAAATTGCGTGAAATTGTTAAAGAGCTTCGCACCAATTTGAAAGATACTGAGAAACTTCTAGTTGGTAACACAATTTGGATGAAGCGAACCGTTGGAGTTGCTTACTTAGATTTGCCTGGCTGTATTTCACTCGGTGTAACAGGACCGGTATTGCGCTCAACTGGATTGCCATGGGATTTACGGAAAACACAACCGTATTGCGGTTATGAGAATTACGATTTTGATGTTGTTACAGCTGATAGTTGCGACGTATACGGACGCTTTCTAATCCGTATCTACGAGATGGAACAATCATTACGAATCATTGAGCAAGCTCTTGATAAATTGAAACCAGGACCAGTCATGGTCGCTGACAAAAAAATTGCCTGGCCAGCACAATTAGCGTTAAGCGGAGATGGTCTTGGAAACTCACTCGATCATATTCGCGAGATTATGGGAAGTTCGATGGAATCATTGATTCATCACTTCAAATTAGTTACTGAAGGTTTCAGAGTTCCAGCCGGACAAGCTTATGCAACGGTGGAATCACCTCGTGGCGAATTAGGCGCACATGTAATTTCTGATGGTGGAACAAAGCCATATCGCGTGCACTTCCGTGACCCATCTTTCAACAATCTTCAATCAACATCAGCAATGTGTGAGGGAAGTTTGATCGCAGATGTAGTTGCTGCGGTTGCTTCAATTGATCCAGTTATGGGTGGAGTTGATCGCTGATGACTTACGACGAAAAAACAAATGGACAGATGGATACCATAATTTCTCGTTATCCAAGATCTCGTTCAGCAATTATGCCGATGTTGCATTTAATTCAAGCTCGCGATGGTTTTGTAACTCCAGCCGGAATTGAATTTGTGGCTGAAAAACTTGGTTTAACTACGGCTGAAGTGTCTGCGGTAGCAACTTTCTACTCACAATATAAGCGCAAGCCAGTTGGCGAATACCATGTTGGAGTTTGCACAAATACTTTGTGCGCAGTCATGGGTGGAGACGCAATCTTTGCCGGACTTAAGGATCACTTAGGTGTAGGAAATGATGAAGTTACAAGTGATGGGAAAATTTCGGTAGAACATATTGAGTGTAATGCTGCATGTGATTATGCCCCGGTAGTTATGGTGAACTGGGAATTTTTTGATAATCAAACAGTCGAGAGTGCAAAAACTTTGGTAGATGATTTACGGAGTGGAAAAAATCCAGCGCCAACCCGTGGGCCTAATAAAGTTTCAACATTTAAAGAAACTTCTGAATTGTTAGCTGGATTTAATGATGGCCACGCCGAAGAAGGCGTTCAAGCTGGTCCTGCCACACTTTTAGGTTTGTATAAAGCGAAAGAGATGGGTGCTTAATAATGAGTAAGTTAACGCCAGTTCTTTCCGCACATTGGGATGATAAAGATTCATTTACTATCGCGGGTTATTCACGTCATGGTGGATATTCTTCGCTCAAAAAAGCTTTGGTGATGGAGCCAGATGCGGTTATTCAAATCGTTAAGGATTCGGGTTTACGAGGACGTGGTGGTGCTGGATTCCCTACCGGAACTAAATGGGGATTTATTCCGCAAGGAGATAATCGCGAGCATTACTTTGTAGTGAACGCTGATGAGTCCGAGCCAGGGACTTGCAAAGACACGCCACTCTTGATGGCTAATCCACACGTTTTAATCGAGGGAATAATTATTGGCTCATATGCAATTAGAGCTAACCACGCATTCATTTATATTCGTGGTGAAGTTTCGCATGTTGTGCGACGTTTACTACAAGCAATAGATGATGCTTATAAAGCTGGATACCTTGGTAAAAATATTCTTGGAACTGGTTTTAATCTTGAACTTACTTTGCACATTGGTGCAGGTGCCTATATTTGCGGCGAAGAGACGGCACTTCTAGATTCACTTGAAGGATTCCGCGGACAACCAAGACTTCGCCCACCATTCCCAGCCATTGCCGGCCTTTATGCACGCCCAACAGTTGTAAATAATGTGGAATCTGTAGCTTCAGTTCCTGCGATTATTGAAAAGGGTGCTGACTGGTTCAGTTCTATGGGAACTGAGAAGAGCAAGGGGTTCACCTTGTACTCACTTTCTGGACACGTCAAAAACCCAGGACAGTTTGAAGCACCGCTTGGAATTACATTGCGTGAATTACTTGATCTTGCTGGAGGAATCCGCAATGGAAATAAAATTAAATTCTGGACACCTGGCGGATCTTCAACTCCAATTTTTACTGATGCACATTTGGATATTCCACTTGATTATGAATCTGTATCTGCAGCAGGTTCGATGCTTGGAACTAAGGCCCTACAAATTTTTGATGAAACAACTTGTATTTTGAGAGCTGTATTACGCTGGACCGAGTTTTATAAGCACGAATCCTGTGGCAAATGCACACCATGCCGCGAAGGTACTTGGTGGCTTGTCCAAATGTTGCGTGATCTTGAAAATGGAATCGGAACTGAAGCTGATCTTGTGAAGTTATTAGATATATGCGAAAACATCGGTGGACGCTCATTCTGCGCTCTTGCTGATGGAGCAATTGCGCCGATTATTTCTTCATTAAAATATTTCCGTGATGACTATTTGGCACACTTCAAAAATGGTGGATGTCCAATTGATCCAGTCACTTCAACTTTATTTGCAACTTCAAAGGCAGGTGCTTAATGACAACCGTTGACACAGGTCGTACAGAAGCAGTAGTTACGCCTGTCGAGCAAATTAATTTGATTATTGATGGATTTGAAGTGAGTGTTCCTAAAGGCACATTAGTTATCCGCGCCGCAGAACAACTTGGAATTCAAATTCCGCGTTTTTGCGATCACCCACTTCTAGCTCCTGTCGGAGCTTGCCGCCAATGTCTTGTTGATATTGAAATTAATGGGCGTGCTTTTCCAAAGCCACAAGCTTCTTGCACAATCCCAGTAGAAAACGGAATGATTGTAAAAACTCAATTAACTTCTGAAGTTGCTCAAAAAGCCCAAGAAGGCGTGATGGAACTCTTGCTAGTTAATCATCCTCTTGATTGCCCAGTTTGCGATAAAGGTGGAGAGTGCCCGCTGCAAAATCAAGCCATGAGCAACGGCCAAAGCGAATCAAGATTTGAAGGAACAAAGCGAACATTTGAAAAGCCAGTAAATATCTCATCACAAGTATTGCTGGACAGAGAACGTTGCATCCTGTGCGCACGTTGTACACGTTTTTCAGAAGAGATTGCTGGTGACCCATTCATCTCTCTAAATGAAAGAGGAGCACTGCAACAGGTTGGTATCTATGAAAAAGACCCATTTGAATCTTATTTTTCAGGAAATACAGTGCAGATTTGTCCAGTTGGTGCATTAACAGGTTCTGCTTATCGTTTCCGCTCACGTCCATTTGACTTAGTTTCGACACCGAGTGTTTGCGAGCATTGCGCATCAGGTTGTTCGCTACGTACGGATGTGCGCAGAAACAAAACGCTTCGCAGACTTGCTGGCGATGACACAAATGTTAATGAAGAGTGGAATTGCGACAAAGGACGTTGGGCGTTCCAATACACTATGGCTAAAGATCGAATTGCAAACCCATTGATTCGCGAAAATGGTCAATTACGAGAAGCATCATGGCCAGAAGCGCTAGCCGCAGCTGCTGCAGGTTTGAAGGGTAAACGAGCCGGCGTACTAGTTGGTGGACGTTCTACCGTTGAAGATGCTTATGGTTATTCAAAATTTGCCCGAGTAGTTCTAAATACGAATGACATTGATTTCCGTTCTCGTCCACATTCTCAAGAAGAAGCTGATTTCCTAGCGGCTCATGTAGTCGGATCAAAAGTAAATTACCAAGATATTGATTCGGCAGATCATGTTGTTCTTGTTGGCTTTGAACCTGAAGAAGAGTCACCAATCATTTTCTTGCGAATCAGAAAGCAAGTTCGTAAGCGGGCACTTGAAGTAACGGCAATTACTCCATATCAATCCCAAGGTTTTAAAAAGTTAAATGCGAAATCTGTTTTAACCGTACCGGGTCAAGAAGCTGCTGCGCTAAATGGTTTATCGCTAACAAATAAATCGATAATTATTTCTGGCGAACGTTTAGCAGAATCTGCTGGCGGACTCTCGGCAGTTGCTCAGTTGGCAGATAAGAGTGGAGCAAAAATTGCTTGGGTTCCACGACGTGCTGGCGAGCGTGGAGCTATTGAAGTTGGAGCAATTGGAAATTTGTTGCCAGGAGGTCGCTTAGTAAGTGATGCGACTGCTCGAGTAGATCTTGCGGCAGCGTGGGGAGTTGAATCCCTACCTACGGAAATTGGGAAAAGCGCAGATCAAATTTTGACAGCAGCAAATTCAGGAAAGTTAGAAGCTCTAGTTATAGGTGGCGTTGATCCTTACGATATGCAACAACCTTCAGTTAGCGCTTTGGACAAGAGTTTTATCGTCTCTCTTGAGATGCGCCCAAGTGCCATTACGGAGTTTGCAGATGTGATTTTTCCAATTGCTGCAGTAACTGAAAAATCTGGTTCATTTATGAGCTGGGCCGGAACATCTCGTTCATTTGAGAAAGCAGCTCCAGATGCCCAACATCGAAGTGATGCATATGTGCTATCACTGTTGTCTGATGCGATGGGAACGCCAATCAATCTAACTGGCTCAAAAGCTGCGGCAAAAGAATTTGCAACTGTCGGTTCTTGGGACGGAGCAAGAGCCGCATTCACGGCAACCCAAGGTGAAAATGTTAAAGAAGGAACAATTCTTGCGACCTGGCGCCACCTGTTGGATAACGGCTCACTTCAAGTGAATGAACCAAATTTAGCAGGGACGGCACGCAAAAATCTTGCCCGTGTGAGCACGAAATTTGCAAATGAACTTGGTGTAAAAAATGGTGATCTAGTAACGGTCTCAACAGATAGAGGCTCACTTGCGCTTCCTGTCGAAGTAAGTGAAATTCTAGATAGCGTAATTTGGTTGCCACGCAATGGAGTTGGAGCCGAATCACTTCGAATTCTTGGTGCACTTAACGGCGACGGAGTAAAGGTGCGTAAAGGAATATGAGAGAGATAATTCTTGATGACCCAATTTCAATAGTCATCCTAAAAGCATTAATAATCTTTGTAATCTGCTTAGTCTCAACAATTATGGCAGTTTGGGCTGAACGCCGAATTGTTGCTCGGATGCAGATGCGTCTTGGTCCAAACCGCGTAGGAAAATTCGGAGTCTTACAGGGGTTGGCAGATGGAGTGAAACTGGCTCTTAAAGAGGATTTAATTCCGGCAGCAGCAGACAAAATTGTTTTTATTATTGCTCCAATAATTAGTGCAACTACCTGTTTTATGGCTTTTGCAGTAATTCCAATGACCGGTGAAGTTACTTTATTTGGTGAAAAAACTGCACTCCAGTTAACTGATATTTCAGTTGGAGTTTTGTACATTCTTTCTATTGCCTCCATCGGGGTTTATGGAATTGTTTTAGCTGGCTGGTCTTCTGGATCGACCTACCCTTTATTAGGCGGTCTACGATCAAGTGCTCAAGTAATCTCATATGAGATTGCAATGGGACTTTCTCTTGTAGCCGTCTTTTTATATGCAGGATCAATGTCCACAATAGATATCGTCGATTCGCAAAGCACATGGTGGTTTGCAGTAACTCTTTTCCCATCGTTTGCGATCTTCACAATTTCAATGGTCGGCGAGACGAATAGAGCTCCATTTGATTTAGCAGAAGCAGAAGGTGAACTTGTTGGTGGATTCCACACAGAATATTCCTCACTCAAATTTGCACTATTTTTCTTAGCTGAATATGTAAATATAATTGGCGTATCTGCTTTAGCGACAACTCTGTTCTTGGGCGGCTATCACGCCCCTCCTGGTCTTGGATTCACGGAAAGTTGGCTTGGCGGTTGGTTCACTTTCTTCTGGTTCTTCGCAAAAGTTCTTTTCTTCTTCTTTATCTTTGTATGGTTGCGTGGAACATTGCCAAGATTGAGATATGACCAGTTCATGAAATTTGGCTGGAAAGTATTAATCCCAGCGAATATTGCTTGGATTTTGATTGTGGCACTTTTGCGCTATTTCTCAAATCAAGGAACTTCTCGTTCAGTGATAATTGCCTTCGCAGGTGGAGTAATTTTGCTCTATCTATTTGCCAGCACTATTTGGGAACGCGCGGCTAAGAATCGCACGGAAACGGCGATATCTCGCCCAATACCAGCCGCCCCTTCATTCCCAATTCCTAAACTTCCAATGGATATTTCAACTATTTCTGTGCCAAAAGCAGGGCAAGAAAGGGTCATCCATGAGTGAAATAGAGAAGAAGCATGATCTTTCTTCAATCGAATACACAGATGTTTCGATTGGAAATGAAAATGCAAAACCATTTTTAACTCAACTAAAAGGATTTTGGGTTACTTTTGCAATGATGTTTAGAAAAGTTAATACAGTTCAATACCCTGAAGTAAAAGAGCCAACAGCTCCTCGTTTTCATGGTCGCCATCAACTAAATCGCCATCCTGATGGGTTAGAAAAATGCATCGGCTGCGAATTATGCGCATGGGCCTGCCCAGCAGATGCCATTTTGGTTGAAGGCGGACACAACACAGATGAACTTCGCTATTCACCAGGTGAACGTTTTGGCGCTGTCTACCAAATTAATTACCTACGTTGTATTTTTTGCGGTCTTTGCATTGAGGCGTGTCCCACTCGCGCACTTACTATGACAAATGAATATGAGTTAGCCGATGATGATCGCGCTAAATTAATTTTCGAAAAGTCAGACCTATTAGCGCCTTTACAGCCTGGGATGATCGAAGCACCGCACCCTTACTATCCTGGTACTGATGATCAAGATTATTATCATGGAAAAGTAAAATCCTCACACCCATCACAAAAAAATAATGGTGGGGTGAATCCATGAACCTTGCAGCAATTATTCAAGATCAAACCTCGAATTCTGAAGCAGTTTTATTCTATGTATTAGCCCCAATCACAGTGTTATGCGCGGTAGGAATGCTTTTAGTTAAAAAAGCAGTTCATTCAGCACTTTTGCTTGCTGCTGTAATGATTTCGTTAGCAGTCTTTTATATTTTGAATGAAGCGCCATTCTTGGGAATTGTGCAAATTATTGTTTATACAGGCGCAGTGATGATGCTCTTCCTATTTATCTTGATGCTTGTTGGGGTTGATTCAGCAGATTCATTAATTGAAACTATTAAAGGCCAACGAGTTCTGGGAATAGTTGCTGCAGTAGGTGTAGCAGGTTTGCTAATTGCTTTAGTTTCAAAGGGAAATCTTGGCCGACCTTTTGTTGGCCTCCTGATTGCAAATGGTGAAGGAAATGTTGAAGGAATTTCGAAATTGATTTTTGTTCAGTACGTCTGGGCATTTGAAGTTATATCTGCCTTACTGATTACCGCAGCGATCGGCGCCATGGTTTTGGCGCATCGCGAACCAGATTCTGATCAGAAAGACCAACGTGCCTTATCAGAGGAGCGGGTTCGTCAAAGCGCACAGCCAGCCGCTGGATTACCAGGGCCAGGAACATTTGCTCGTCACAACGCGGTTGATATTCCAGCATTGTTGCCAGATGGAACCACCTCGGATTTATCTGTTTCGGATGTAATTGCCGCTCGTGGCCATTTGGCTAAACCAGCGGATTATAAATTCATCGAAACATCCGATGAAGATAGAGAGGAGAAGTAATCATGAATCCTATGAATTACATCTATCTCTCTTGCATCCTGTTTTCACTAGGGGCTGCAGGTGTTTTGTTGAGACGAAATGCAATCGTTCTTTTCATGTGTATTGAATTAATGCTCAATGCTGCAAATCTTGCCTTTGTAACTTTCTCTCGCATGAATGGGTCTTTAGATGGACAGATAGTTGCGTTTTTCACCATGGTTGTTGCTGCATGTGAAGTAGTTGTAGGACTCGCGATAATTGTGACGATTTACCGTTCGCGACGATCTGCCTCAGTTGATGATGCAAGATTGTTGAGGCTCTAATGGTCTCGGGTACTAGTAGTACTTTGGTTTACTTAATCGCGATTCCACTTTTTAGTTCAGCCTTTTTGTTGCTTGGAGGTCGTGCGCTAGATCGGATCGGACACTTGATTGGCACTGCAGCTTCTGCCGGTTCATTTGCTGTGGCATTGATTGAATTAAATAAAATGCTTGGACGCGATGAAGAAGCTCGCGGAGTAACCCAACGTCTTTTTACTTGGATCAATGTTGGTTCATTCAAAGTAGACGCAACTTTGTTGCTTGATCAACTTTCGATTTGTTTTGTTCTTTTGATTACCGGTGTCGGAACATTGATTCATATTTACTCAATTTCATACATGTCTCACGATATTGACCGTCGTCGTTTTTTTGCATATTTAAATCTCTTTATTGCTGCCATGCTTCTTTTAGTTCTAGGTGATTCATATCTGAACCTCTATGTTGGATGGGAAGGCGTAGGTCTTGCCTCATACCTATTAATAGGTTTCTGGAATCAAAAGCCAACCTATGCAACTGCGGCGAAAAAGGCGTTCATTGCCAATCGAGTCGGAGACGTGGGTCTTTCTCTTGCAGTCATGATCGCATTTGTGCAATTTGGCTCAGTAACTTTTGATGGTGTTGCTAAGGGAATTGAAAGTGGCTCAGCAAGTTTGACTGCTCTTAATGCAATGGGTGCGGCAATTTTGCTTGCAGCTGTTGGAAAATCGGCACAATTTCCGCTACAGGCTTGGCTTGGCGATGCCATGGCTGGACCTACCCCAGTTTCAGCATTAATCCATGCCGCAACAATGGTTACTGCTGGCGTCTATTTAATATCTCGATCAAATTTTGTTTTTGATAATGCACCTACAGCACAACTTCTAGTAGTAATTGTTGGAGCTGTGACTCTGCTATTTGGTGCCGTTATTGGTATGGCAAAAGATGACATTAAGAAAGCATTGGCAGCATCAACCATGTCGCAGATCGGTTATATGATTTTGGCTACTGGTTTGGGACCTGCTGGTTATGCATTCGCAATGATGCACTTGCTCACCCATGGATTCTTTAAAGCGGGAATGTTCCTCGGTGCTGGTTCGGTAATGCATGGAATGAGTGACGAAGTAGATATGCGTAAATACGGCGCACTTCGTAAAGTTATGCCAATAACTTTTGCGACATTTGGTCTCGGATATTTGGCGATTATTGGAATCCCGCCATTTTCTGGCTTCTATTCAAAAGATAAGATAATTGAAACTGCTTTTAATGCTGGCGGCAGCAAAGGAATCATTCTTGGTTGCATCACTTTGCTCGGTGCAGCAATCACCGCGTTTTACATGACCCGCGTAATGTTGATGACTTTCTTTGGTACTAAGCGTTGGGATTCTGAAGCACATCCACATGAATCTCCGTGGTTAATGACGATACCGATGATTTTGTTGTCCATAGGCTCTGTTACTACAGGGTTTATTTTTTACAACGGCGATCGATTAAAGAACTTTTTAGCACCTGTTGTAGATAAAGATCATCATGAACATGAAACTGAACTTTTGGCACCAATAGTTGTCACTGGACTGGCGATGACTGCTGTTGCAATAGGAGTTTCTTTTGCAGTAGCGAAATACGGACGCAAAGCTATTCCAGTATCCGCCCCAACTGATGTCACGGCGTGGACCAAAGTTGCACGTCGAGATTTATTTCAAGATGATTTCAATGAAGCCGTTTTTATGCGTCCAGGGCAATCACTAACAAGAGTCCTTGCGTTTCTCGACAAGAGGGTAGTTGATGGCGCTGTTAGTGGGGTAGGGGCAATGACACTTCGACTAGCTGGTGATCTTCGGAAGACTCAGACTGGATATGTTCGCTCTTATGCATTACTGATCTTGCTTGGAACCGTTGCAATTCTCACCGCAATTTTGGTGGTCACCCTATGAATATCTTAACAATTTTAGGCCTGCTTCCACTTGTTGGAAGTGCAGCAGTATTTTTACTTCCTAAAGGCAGTGATTTGCTTGCCAAGCAAGTTGCTCTTGCAGTTTCAATAGTTGTGGCAATTGCTGGATTGGGAATGGCATTATCTTTTGATCGCTCTGTCTATGGATTTCAATTTGTCGAAAAATATCAATGGATTCCGGCTTTCGGGATTAATTACGCTTTAGGTGTAGACGGAATCTCGCTTCTATTGATTTTACTAGCGCTTGTGTTAACTCCAATAGTTATAGTGGCATGCTGGAACGAGGCCGAAGGTGGGCGTTGGTCAGTTAAGAACTTCTTTGGCTTAATTCTTATTCTTGAAACTATGATCGTGGGAGTTTTTGCTGCTACAGACATTTTCCTCTTCTACGTGTTTTTTGAAGCAATGCTCATCCCGGTTTACTTCCTCATTGGCGGTTATGGAACCGGAGAGAAAGCAGCTGCAGCAGTAAAATTCTTGCTTTACTCGCTATTTGGCGGGTTATTGATGCTCGCATCAATAATTGGATTGTATGTAATTAGTGGTAATCAATTCGAGGAACCTACCTTTGATGTAACTGCGCTCTCACAATTAACTATTGATCCAGTAACACAGCGAATGCTATTCCTAGGTTTCTTTATTGCATTTGCGATTAAGGCACCACTTTGGCCATTCCATACTTGGTTACCTGATGCGGCGCGCTCTGCCACACCAGGAACATCCGTTTTACTTCTTGGTGTTTTAGACAAAGTCGGAACTTACGGAATGATCCGCTTCTGTCTTTCACTCTTCCCAGAAGCATCTAAAGAGTTTGGCCCAACAATTATTGTGCTGTCTCTGATCTCAATTTTCTATGGAGCCTTTTTAGCTATCGCTCAAGGAACATCATCTGGTGATGGCAATATCAAAGCCTTGATTTCTTACACTTCAATCTCACACTTTGGTTTTATAACACTTGGCATTTTTGCCTTTACACAGCAATCACATTCTGGTGCCACTTTGTACATGATCAATCACGGCTTCTCCACTGCGGCATTATTCTTAATCGCTGGTTGGATGATTTCACGTCGAAAATCTGAGCGAATTTCTAATTTTGGAGGATTGCAAAGAGTCACTCCAATAATGGCTTGGTCATTCTTTATAGCTGGAATGTCGAGCTTGGCTTTACCCGGTCTTTCCTCTTTCGTAAGTGAATTCTTGGTGCTAATTGGAACATTTGAGCGTTATCCAATTCCGGCAATTATTGGAACTATTGGAATTATCTTTGCGGCACTTTATATTTTGATTCCAGTACAACGCGCTTTACATGGGCCGACAACGCCAGGCAATGAGAATTTAACTGATTTAACCCTGCGTGAAAAAGTTTCCATCGCTCCGGTCATAGCAATCATTATTTTCTTTGGTTTCTATCCTCAACCTTTATTGGATGTAATAAATCCAGCAGCGACCGCCACACTTTCAGCCCTCGAAATTACCGGAATTACGGGAGGAAAGTAATGACCGCTCCGAATATTGAATATGGAATGCTTGGACCAATTTTAATTGTTTTAGCAGCAGCGTTAATTGGAGTACTTATTGAGGCATTTGCTTCTCGTCGCTACCGTTATGTCTTACAAGTAGGAACGTCATTCGCGGCTGTTACTTTAGCTTTCTTGCAATTAATTCTGATTCGGAATTCAAGTTCGAAAGTTGCCGTTAACGCCATGTCGATCGATGGCGTGGCTATTGTTTTACAAGGCTCAATTTTGATTTTTGGCTCCTTAGGTTTGCTTTTAATTGCAGAACGCGGTTTCCAGTCATTTACAGCACAGGCTGCTGCGATCCCAGGTTCAGATGAAGAACAAAAAGCGCTAGTTTCTGGTCTTCAGCAAACTGAAGTATTTCCATTAACTCTTTTCGCCATATCGGGAGCGTTGATTTTCCCTGCCGCCAACGATTTGTTGACTCTTTTTGTTTCTCTAGAAGTTTTATCACTCCCACTGTATTTAATGGCTGGACTTTCTCAGCGTCGTAGATTACTTTCACAAGAAGCAGCCCTCAAATACTTCCTATTAGGTGCATTTTCATCTGCCTTCTTCCTGTTTGGTTCAGCATTTATTTACGGTCAAGCCGGAAGCACAACATTTGATGGAATTCGCAAGTCAATTGTCGAATCTGGCGGAAGCGATCAATTCTTACTAATTGGTTTAGCTCTACTCACAGTTGGATTACTGTTTAAAGTCTCAGCCGCTCCATTCCATGCTTGGACACCAGATGTTTACCAAGGCTCTCCAACTCCAGTCACAGCCTTCATGGCAGCAGTAACAAAGGTTGCTGCATTTGGTGCTGCAGTTCGAATTTACTATTTTGCAGTTGGCGGTTTAGTTTGGAGCTGGCGCCCAATTTTGATTGCCATATCGATAGCAACCATGGCGATCGGTACAGTAATTGCTATTGCTCAAAAAGATGTTAAACGCGTTCTTGCATACTCTGCAATCGCACACTCTGGATTCTTGCTAACGGGAATTATCGCGTTGAGTAAAGATGGTTTAGATGCAATTTTGATTTATTTGTTCACTTATGGATTTGCAACAATTGGAACATTCGCAATTGTTACTTTGGTGCGAGATTCTGGTGGCGAAGTTAGTGATTTGAATCGATGGGCTGGTTTAGGCAAGCGCTCACCATTAGTTGCTGGAACCTTTACTCTCTTCTTGCTTGGACTCGCCGGAATTCCACTCACAAGTGGATTTGTTGGAAAGTTTGCCATATTTTCGGCCGCATACAAGAGTGGAAATATTTCAGTTGTTGTAGTGGGTGTGCTCGCTAGTGCAATCGCTGCGTTCTTTTATGTCCGCATTGTTGTTTTGATGTACTTTAGCGATCCTGTCGAAGATGGAACCTCAGTAGTGATTCCATCACCAGTAAGTGTTGCGACTATTGCAATTTGTGCAGTTGCCACAATAGTTATGGGTGTTTATCCGCAACCAGTTATCTCCGCTATAAATTCACTTGCATTTTTTGCAGGTTAGCAAATGGCTAAACTTCCCGATCTAGCTCCTGAGATTGAGCAAGATCTTGCTAGACGTTTAGATTTAGTGGAAAAATTGTTATTTGCACATGTTGAGGGCGAATATCCTTTTGTGAATGAAACTTCTCGCCATCTAATTGTTGCCGGAGGAAAAAGATTGCGTCCTGTTCTTACTTTGCTTGCGGCAAATTATGGGAACATGGGAGAGCGTCAAGTAATTGAAGCTGCAGTGGTCTGTGAATTAACTCATCTTGCAACGCTTTACCATGATGATGTTATGGATGAGGCTCCATTACGTCGTGGAGTGAAAAGTGCAAATGAGCGCTGGAGCAATGCTGTTGCAATTTTGACTGGAGATTATCTATTTGCGAAAGCCTCTGATCTATTAGCCGATTTAGGACCTGAAGCAGTACGACTTCAAGCCAGAACTTTTGAAAGATTAGTCATTGGGCAGATAAAGGAGACCCAAGGTCCGCAAAATGGTGCCGATCCATTGGAGCATTACATTTCGGTGATTGCCGATAAAACCGGTTCTCTCTTCGGAACCAGTATTCGATTTGGAGCATTGTTATCCGGCGCATCTGCACAAGTAGTTGAAGCCCTAACCACATTTGGTGAAGAGATTGGCATAGCTTTCCAGTTGGCTGATGATGTAATTGATATTGCAAGTCAAACAAATGAATCCGGGAAAACACCAGGAACCGATCTGCGTGAAGGAGTACCCACATTAGTAACTTTGCTGGTTCAAAAAGCGAATCGTCCTGAGGATCAAAAGTTAATTGCATCATTGGCTGGTCCAATTTCAGATGAGAATGAAGTAGCAGATGTTTTAAATACTCTTAGAAATCATCCTGCATTAGAAGAAGCACGTACCATTGCGTTGCAGTACGCCGAAAATTCTCGAAAATTGCTATCAGTATTACCAGTTAATCAAACTACTTCTGCATTCTTAACTTTGTGCGATTCCTTGGTTACTCGCTCTTCCTGATTTCCATAAATCACTACCTAAACATATTAAAGCAACCCAAATAGCAAAAAACCCAATCCAGCGTGCCAAAGGCATGGCTTCTCCATTTACGGTTACTCCAATAATGAACATGATTGTTGGCGTGATGTATTGAAGTAAACCGACCACAGATAAAGGTAATCGCACTGTAGAGCCATTAAAAAATAGCAGGGGAGCCACGGTCATAATTCCGGCCCCAGCCAGTCCCAATGAAAGCCATAAACTCGTGCCAAATGCGCCTTCACCACTTATTTGCAACATCGATAGAAATGCAATTGTTGGAAACATTGCAATCAATGTTTCTACTGTTAAGCCTTGCAACGCAGTCACCGGTAAAGATTTTTTGATGACACTATAAAGTCCCCACGAAACCGCTAATCCGATTGCAATCCAAGGCAAGTGTCCGAAGTCAAAAGTGAGTGCTGCGACTCCGATAGCAGCTACTGAAACGGCAGCCCATTGAAGTGGTCGCATTTTTTCACGCAATATAAATACCCCAAAAGCAACGTTAACTAATGGAGTGATGTAATAACCAAGAGATGCTTCAACCACTCGATTAACAGTTACAGACCAGATATAAATAGCCCAGTTGGCTGAAAGAAGTCCAGAAGTAAGTGCAAGTAAGGCAAGTGTGCGCGGATTCTTTAAGGCTTTAAATGCACTCCGGAATTCTTTCCGAAAAGACAGAGCAATAAGACAAACAAGCAGAGACCAAACTGCTCGGTGGGAAATTATTTCAAATGCCTTCGTATTTCCCAGTGCGCCCCAATAAAGCGGTAGCAATCCCCAAATTACATATGCAGCGACTCCATAGACCAGCCCAGTCCGGTATCTAGTCAGAGTTGTCAAAGTACTAACGGAAGTTCGTAAATTGAGGTGCGAAATCTAAATCTTGGGATTTAACAAAAGCAATTGCTTCTTGTAAATCATCCTTGCTCTTTGAACTTACCCTTAATTCATCCCCTTGGATTTGAGTCTTAATTGTTTTAGGACCATCATCACGCAAAGCTTTTGCAAGTTTTTTAGCATGTTCTTGGGAGATGCCCTCTTTAATCGGCACAACGATCTTGTAAATCTTTCCGGATAAAACTGGAAGACCTGGATCAATATGTTTTTGGGAAACTCCGCGCTTAATTAGTTTATCTTTGAAAACATCAAGAGCGGCTTTGGCTCTTTCTTCAGTTTGAGCTTCGATCAAAATCTTTTCGCCATCTTTTTCAATCTTTACGCCAGTATTTTTGAAATCAAATCGAGTGGTTAATTCACGATCGGCTTGATTCAAAGCATTATCAAGTTCCATGTAATCTACTTTAGAGACAATATCAAAACTAAAATCTGCCATTTTTAATGTGCCTTTCAAATATTATTACCGTTATATTACTCTGAATCACCTATAAATTCTAATATTTACTTTTTTCAAATAATTGCGTTAAAGTTAAATCATGTCTTTACGTTTCAGGCGCTCGATGCAGTTGATTCCTGGAGTTCGGTTGAATTTCAGTAAAAGTGCTTTGGGGTTGTCAGTTGGCGTTCCGGGCGCTCGAGTATCTGTTAATACAAAAGGCCAGGTTTATTCATCAGTTGGATTGCCTGGCACTGGTTTGTATAGCGTTGAACAGACCTCACTTCGGGGCACGAAATCCCAGCGAAGAGCTAAAGAATCTCAAGCGGCAGAGGCTGAAAGTGCAATACAAGTCCCAGCACCAACTCCTGGGTTGATTGCCACTAAGAGAGAGCGTGCTTTTCATAAGTTTTTACTTGCCGCATTTGATGAAGAAAATAAATGGCCAGATAAGAAAGTTATTCGACAGACACAATTGTTAGCGCAGGAATTTCCCTTGCTTGAACTCCCATGTTTAGCTATCGCCGCAATCCATGCGATGAGAAATGATGAATCTGTCGCAGATGGCGAACTCTGGATGTCTGAACTCTGGGAAAAACGTAAAGAATTATTTGAACATTACATCGTAGATAAGTATTTCTCACGGATGTTTCCACAAGTGCAAATTACCCGTGGGATCTCAAGTCCCTACCCATTAAATTTAATGGCACTTGGATTACTTTATTCGGAAGTATTGCAAGAAATGGGAAAAATTAAAGAAGCAAAAGATGTGGTGAGATCTCTAGAGCCAACACCATTTACTGCAATTTCTTTGGCTGAGTTAAACATTGATTTGAAATTGTACGATGAAGTTATTTCTGAAACCGAAGATATTGAAGTTGAAAATGATACCTCTGGAATGCTTCAGATTTTTCGAGGCATAGCTTTTACCCGACAAGGTTTTAATGATGCCGCCATTGAAGTCTTTAAAACTGTGATTGCCAAACGCTCACTGAGCGAGGATGTGCTAAATCGAGCGTTAGTTGAGCGGGCCAAATGCTACAAGGCCATGGGAAAGAAGGCGATGGCTGTTAAAGATTTAGAGAAAATTTTGGCTCGCGAAGGTGATTATCCAGAGATAAAAGAGATGATTGAAAGTATTAAGCTTTAGTTTGTAAGTGGAAAATCTCACGAACTTCTTTTGCGTCAACCAAACCTTCTGAATTAAACTCCATGTAAGGGTTCATGATTTCGCCCCACTTGTCATGAACCTCTGAGTGCCATAAGCGATTCCATGACTCGAGGTCATTAATTTCTGAATACATAAAAAGAATGGGATCATTTTCAAAAATAGTTATCTTTGCAATTCCTTGACGTTCAATTTCAGCAACTAGTTCAGGCCAAACCTCGTCATGATATTTTTTGTACATCGCAAGACCGCCGGGTTGAAGTCTCATCATGAACGCTTTTCTAATCATTTTTGTGCCCCCTAGTTGTTTGGTGGCAAACGATACGGCTGCGCCAGTAGCAGCGAATAGGGGTTTTTAGAGGGGGTTTTAGCAGTGACAGCGGTGGTAATCTTGGCCCGCGCTCATCCCCTGGCGGGTTGCCCGAGCGGCCAATGGGAGGGGACTGTAAATCCCCCGGCTCTGCCTTCGAAGGTTCAAATCCTTCACCCGCCACCAG
>SYCR01000056.1:0-3542 GCA_005786885.1 Actinomycetota bacterium
CTCATAATCGCTGTGTCGCCGGTTCAAGTCCGGCCTCCGCTACTCGATTTCTCGCCTTAGGGCGAGAACGGGTACGCTCAGACCTTCACGAAAGTGGAGATTAATTAGACGGGAGCATGACCATGGCAAGCAAGAGTGCGGATGTCCGCCCAAAGATCACCATGGCCTGCGTGGATTGCAAAGAGCGCAATTACATCACTAAGAAAAATCGTCGTAATGATCCAGATCGTATGGAGATGAAGAAGTTCTGCCCGCGCTGCAAAGCCAGCACACTTCACCGGGAGACCCGCTAAATCATGGCCGCCCCCGACCTAGTCGGGCGTAAATTTCTGGGAACGCAGACGCAAAGAGTTGATCAACTAGATCTAACTTCATTTGCAACATCAATTGGCGAAAACCCTGATACTCAAATCTCTCAACTTCCAACTTTCCCAATTCGTTATACCTTGAACGAGGCCGAACGAATTGCTCCTGAACTGGGATTGGATTGGAGTCGGGTCGTACATGGCGATCAAAGGTTTATACATCATCGATTTTTAAGGATTGACGAAGAGGTCCGCGCAGATAGTGAAATCGAAGCGGTTAAATCTATGGCTGGCAACGAGATTTTAACTTTGAGATCTGATCTTTTTGTCGGAGATGAATTAGTTACTTCTACTTGGTCAACTCTGGTCTTCCGAGGTCAACAATGAGTGCACTGACTGGGATCACAACTGGGAGTGAATTGCCTACGCAAACTTTTGAATTAGATCGAGCGATGCTCAGTAATTATGCAAAAGCTAGTGGAGATTTAAATCCCATCCATTTAGATGAAGCATTTGCAAAAAGTGTTGGTCTGCCAAATGTGATTGCACACGGAATGCTCACTATGGCGCTCGCCGGAAAAGCATTAAACACTTGGTGCAATCAGGAATTTAAAGTGATTGAAATCTTCGCTCGCTTCACAAAGCCGGTAATTGTTAAAGCAGATTCTAAAAGCAATCTAGAAGTAAGTGGCAAAATCGGCGAAATAATTGGTGGGAAAATTAGAGTCGATTTAACCGTTATTTCTAATGAACAAAAAGTGCTTGGTATGACTCGTGCTTTTGTGGTTAAGGCATAGATGATGGAATTATCTAAACTAAGTACATTCCGAGTCGGTGGTCCCGCTAAAAAACTTGTCTTTGCCACTGATGAAAAAGAAATAATTGCTGCCGTAGAAAGTGCTGAGAACGAATCAATTCTTATCATGGGCGCAGGTTCAAATTTACTCATTAGTGATCAAGGTTTTGATGGAACCGTAATAGTTATTAAAAGCACTGGTTCATCTCTTGATCAAGATTCCTGTTCGGGTGGAACTATTACCGTTAGTGCTGGAGAAAATTGGGAAAGTTTTGTTGAAAGAACCTTAGAACAAGGTTTTAGCGGGCTTGAATCGATGAGTGGAATTCCAGGAACAGTTGGAGCGGTCCCGATTCAAAACGTAGGTGCTTATGGTCATGAAGTTGCTGAATTCATTGCAAGAGTGCGCACATATGATCGCTCAAGAGAGGAGATCGTAACTTTTACTGCAAATCAATGTGGCTTTGGATATCGAACATCATTGTTTAAAGAAGAGCCAAATCGCTGGGTTGTATTAGATGTCACTTTTCAATTAAAGGTTGGGAAATTATCTGCGCCCATTATGTATCGTGAATTGGCAAATGAATTAGGAGTTGAAATTGGTTCTCGAGTTGAAGTTGAAAAATGCCGAGCTGCGGTCTTGAAATTAAGAAAGAGCAAAGGGATGTTGCTTGATGAGACAGACCCTGACACTTGGTCAGCCGGTTCCTTCTTCACTAATCCAGTCGTGAGTACTTCGGTTGCTAAATCTTTACCTGAAGAAGCGCCAAGATGGCTTGTCGGAGATAACAAAATTAAAGTTTCAGCCGCTTGGTTGTTGCAAAACTCCGGCATGGCTCGTGGTGATCGAATTGGGGGAGCGGGCATTTCAAGTAAACATGTTTTGGCACTTTGCAATGCAGATAATGCAACCGCTCAAGAAATTACTGAATTAGCTAAAAAAGCCCGTAAAGCAGTAAAAGATCATTTCGGAATCACACTCACCCCTGAGGTGCGCTTAATTGGCCTGAACCTAGATTAATCAGCCATTAATTAAGTTTTTAATGCGAGTAATCCCTTCGATTAAATCATCATCACTCAAGGCGTATGAGAAGCGTAAGTAACCTGAAGGACCAAATGCTTCCCCTGGTACTGCAGCAACTTCAACTTCGTCAAGAATTAAATTAGCCAATTCGCTACTAGTTTGTGGTTTCTTTCCGCGGATCTCTCTACCAAGTACTCCGTGAACTGCTGGGTAAGCATAGAAAGCACCTTGTGGTGTTGGACAAGAAAATCCATCAATCTCATTCAACATTTTTACAATTAAATTACGGCGACGTAGAAATGCAACTTTCATTTCATTTGATGCACTTAGATCGCCAGTAAGTGCGGCGATTGCTGCACGCTGTGAAACGTTGGCAACGTTTGCAGTCATGTGTGATTGTAAATTTGTTGCGGCCTTAATAATGTCTTTTGGTCCAGCCATCCAACCAACGCGCCAACCAGTCATAGCATAAGTTTTGGCAACACCATTTAAAACAATTGTGCGATCGCGTAACTCTTGAAGCATCACTGGAAGCGAGGGGGCAGTAGCTCCGTCATAAAGCAAGTGCTCATAAATTTCATCAGTTAAAACCCAGATCTCATGCTTAAGCGCCCATTCACCAATTGCCCGAGCTTGTTCAACTGTGTAAACAGATCCGGTTGGGTTACTTGGAGAACAAAATATGAGCGCTTTAGTTTTTGGAGTGCGAGCAGCTTCAAGTTGCTCAACAGTCACGCAATAATTACTACTTTCATCAGCAAATACTTCAACTGGAATTCCACCAGCGATACGAATCTGCTCTGGATACGTTGTCCAATAAGGAGCGGGAAGAATCACTTCATCGCCTTCGTCAACAATTGTGGCAACTGCTTGAAATACAGCTTGCTTTCCGCCATTTGTGACTAAGACATTTTCAACTGCAATATCGAAATTTGAATCACGTTTTGTTTTTGTAACAATCGCTTCGCGCAATTCTGGTAAGCCGGCAACTGGCGTATAACGATGGTTGGAAGATACGCGGATTGCTTTTTCGGCAGCAGCTAATATGTAATCAGGAGTTGGAAAATCTGGTTCCCCCGCCCCGAAACCAATTACTGGCCGACCGGCGGCTTTCAAGGCTTTGGCTTTGGCATCAACGGCAAGGGTGGCTGATTCGGCGATAGCGGCGATTCGGCGGGAGATTTGGCTTTGATTTGGGCTCATAAGAGGCAATCCTGCCACTAATTAATAGGAGTGCCAGCCGGTAGGGCTTTTGGGAATCTGCGGATGATCACCCGAGTTAGACCCGACCCCACTTCAACCTCTACACTCATCTGTCTAGCGCTTCGGATCTTCCCCGCTTTTGAGTTACTTAGTGGCTCCTGATTGGGTAAGGCCTTGAAGTTCTGGAGGGCAGTAGTTCAATTGGTAGAGCACC
>SYCR01000009.1:0-4348 GCA_005786885.1 Actinomycetota bacterium
CTTTTGAGTGTTCCAATTGGAATTTTGACTGCACTTTATTTGACCGAGTTAAAAGGTCGCGGTTCAACATTAATTAGATTCTTAGTACAAGCCATGAGTGGAATTCCTTCGATTGTGGCAGGGCTTTTTATTTACTCCGCCTTGATCACAGGAACCGGTCGTGGCTTCTCAGCATTTATGGGATCCCTTGCACTAACAATTTTGATGATTCCTACAGTGGCCCGTACTTCTGAAGAAGTTCTAAAGCTAATTCCTAGTGATCTGCGTGAGGCTGGATTAGCTCTTGGGGCGACGCAATTGCGAACCGTTGCCATGGTTGTAATCCCTGCCGCAAAAAGTGGATTGATAACAGCTGCGATTCTTGGAGTTGCCCGAATCGCTGGAGAAACAGCACCTCTACTTTTCACAACTGGTGGCGCGGATGCCCTTAACACCAACCCGATTAATGGAAATATTGGTTCGGTGCCATTCTATGTTTGGAAAGCATTAATTGATGGCTCACCTAATGCGATTGCGCGAGCATGGGCTGGAATCTTCTTGTTGATGATCATAGTTTTATCACTATTCATCCTCGCAAGAAAAATTGGTTCTCCAAAGAAAGTGCGGAGTTAAATTATGATTGACAAATCGGTGCGAGAGGAAAGGCCTGTAATGTCCGAACCACAAAAGATCCAGCCATCTAGTTTGGCTGATGTCGCCGCTAGTAAGTTTGAGAAGCAAGGAAGTGTTTCAGCGGCCACAGGGTCAGGCCTGGATGCCCGAAATATTTACGCCTGGTTTGGTAAGTATCTTGCAGTATCGGATATGTCGATTTACTTTGCAGCCGGCACTGTCACGGCATTGATTGGACCGTCTGGTTGTGGAAAATCCACATTTCTAAGAACTCTGAATCGTATGCATGAGTTCATTCCAGGCGCAGCGATGTCAGGTGAAGTTTTTTTGCATGGCAAAGATATTTACGCATCAGGAACAGACGTGACAAAGATTAGATTGAAAATTGGTATGGTTTTTCAAAAACCAAATCCATTTCCTTCCATGTCAATTGGAGAGAATGTTTTAGCCGGTATTAAACTGGCGCAATTAAAGGTGCCAAATAAAAATGAATTGATGCAAGATTGCTTAGAGAGGGCCGGTCTTTGGAGTGAAGTCAAAGACCGCTTAAATCAACCAGGTGGATCTTTATCTGGTGGTCAACAACAAAGATTATGCATTGCAAGATCTCTGGCAGTGAATCCTGATGTGCTTCTGATGGATGAACCTTGCTCAGCGCTAGATCCAGGTTCAACCTTAAAAATTGAAGAGACAATCGGTGAGTTAGCAAAAACTATGGCAGTTATTATTGTTACGCATAATATGCAACAAGCTGCGCGCGTATCTGACTACACAGCATTTTTGTTGTCAGAAGGTGGGCCAGGAAAGTTGATCGAATTTGCCCCTACCCGTGAAATATTTGGGCGTCCAAAAGATATTCGTACCGAAAATTATGTGACCGGACGGTTCGGCTAACTTCACCGGATGTTCACCTAACTGTTGCTTCATGTTTGATTGTAAGCCGGTAAATCTTTACGTTTACTCCATATGTTTAGGAATGAAAAAGGTAACCAATCTATGGAGGAAATTTGATGAAGAAGTCGCTAGCGGTAGTTGCCGTAGCAGCACTGTTCTCTACGATATTTGCAGGTCCAGCACAAGCTAAAGATGTGAAGTTAACAGGTGGCGGAGCGACATTCGCTGCTCCACTTCTTGATGCATGTAAGGGTGAATTCGCAAATGCAACTGGTGATTCATACACCTACGCATCACTAGGTTCAGGTGCTGGCCGTTCAGGTTGGGACAAAGGCGATTATGATTTCGCTTGGTCTGATACACCTCATGCCACCCCAAAGGATCCAAACACCATTCACGTACCAGTTACCGCTGCTCCAGTAGCGCTCATGTACAACATCCCAGGTGTTGATGAGCAACTAAACTTAACTCCAGAAATCATCGCTGGAATTTTCTCTCGTCAAATCACCAATTGGAATGACCCAAAGATCAAAGCCGAAAATAACAAAACTATTAAGACTCCAATTTTCAAAACAAAAAAGGTAACCACCAAAGTTAAAGGCAAAAACGTTACTAAGACAATCACTGCAAAGGATAAAGAAGGAAATCCAATCGTAGCTAGCTACAAGGAAGAAAAAGTAGCTATCGATTTTCCTAAACTTCCAATCGTAGTTGTATACCGAAATGATTCCTCAGGAACTTCTGGAATCTTCACAAACTACTTGGCGGCAACTGCTCCATCAATCTGGACCAAGCCAGGCAACAACGATTTCACTGCATCATTCCCTGGAGTGATTACAGATGCAGCTAACTTTGGTTCAGTACAAGGTGGAAAGGGTTCAGAACAAACTGCACCACTAGCCGCTCGAATCGCTGGAGCAATTACTTATGCTGAGGCAAATTATGCGAAAAGCAATGGTTTGAAAGTTGCCAAAATAAAGAATAATGCTGGAAATTACGTAGAACCAGGCGCTGCTGGCGTTTCAGCATTCTTGGGCTCGGCAACTACTAATCCAAATGGAACTTTGACTCTTGATTACAAGACTACAAATCAAGCAGCATATCTACTTGGCTCAACTTCATATGCACTCGTTTCAACTTCTTACAAGGATCCAGCCAAGGGAGCGGCAGTCAAAGGTTTGATGACCTACATTCTTAACGAATGCCCAAAGAAATTCCCAGCAACTGAGTTCGCTGTAATTGATGGTTCATTGAAAACTTTCAATGAGGCACAGATTGCAAAAATTAAGTAAAACTTAAAAAAAGTAAAAATGGGGTCCACTTAGGTGGGCCCCGTTTTTACTTTCTTGGTGCTTCTGGTGCGCTTGGCAGGAATCGAACCTGCGACAACCCGCTTAGAAGGCGGGTGCTCTATCCGACTGAGCTACAAGCGCAAATCAGCGTTGCTTGACTAATTGTAGTAGCCAGGCTGTTGTGCGATCGCCTTTGCGCAGAAACCATGGAATGGTGCCAAGGGCGATAAAGTAGGGTCTATGGCCGAATTTATTTACACAATGAAAAAAACGCGCAAAGCTCATGGTGACAAGGTGATTTTGGATGATGTGACCTTGATGTTCCTACCAGGGGCAAAGATCGGCGTTGTGGGCCCTAATGGTGCTGGTAAATCAACAGTGCTACAGATTATGGCTGGATTGCAGCAACCATCTAATGGTGAGGCTTTTCTAACGCCAGGTTATTCGGTTGGAATTTTGCTGCAAGAGCCAAATCTAGATGAAGATAAAAATGTGCTTGAAAATGTGCAAGAAGGCGTAGCCGAAACTATGGCTTTGCTTAAAAGATTTAATGATATTTCCGATGAGATGTCTTCACCTGATGCTGATTACGACAAATTATTAGCTGAGATGGGAAATTTGCAAGAGCAACTTGATCACCGCAATGCATGGGAGATTGATTCACAATTAGAACAAGCGATGGATGCTCTTAGATGCCCACCAGCAGATGCTGATGTAAAAGTTCTTTCAGGTGGAGAGCGTCGTCGAGTTGCTTTATGTAAATTACTTTTGCAAGCACCAGATTTATTATTACTTGATGAACCAACAAACCATTTAGATGCAGAGTCAGTACTTTGGTTGGAACAACATTTAGCAAAATACCCTGGAACTGTTGTGGCGATTACCCACGATCGATACTTCTTGGACAACGTTGCGCAATGGATTCTGGAATTAGATCGCGGACGCGCATTCCCGTATGAAGGAAATTACTCAACATATTTGGAAACAAAGTCAGCACGTTTGAAAATTGAAGGTCAAAAAGACGCTAAACGCGCAAAACGTTTAACTGAAGAACTTGAATGGGTACGCCAGAATTCAAAAGGCCGCCAAGTTAAATCAAAAGCACGTCTTGCTCGTTATGAAGAGATGGCCGCGGAAGCTGACAAAGTACGCAAGATGGATTTTGAAGAGATTCAAATTCCACCTGGACCACGCCTCGGAAATATTGTGGTTGAAGTAGATAAATTGACGAAAGGCTTTGGAGATCGATTGCTCTTTGATGGGCTTTCATTTTCACTCCCACGCAACGGAATTGTTGGAGTTATTGGACCAAACGGCGCAGGTAAAACCACACTCTTTAAAATGCTTTTAGATTTAGAGAAACCAGATGGTGGAACTGTAAAAATTGGTGAAACCGTTTCGATCTCATATGTAGATCAGGGACGTGGCGGCATTGATCCAAAGAAAAATATCTGGGAAGTTGTCTCAGACGGTTTAGATTTCATGAAAGTGGGCCAAGTTGAAATTCCAAGCCGGGCCTACGTTTCAACCTTTGGTTTCAAAGGGCCAGA
>SYCR01000010.1:0-5037 GCA_005786885.1 Actinomycetota bacterium
AGTATTTGCAAAATGTGATTTCATTATTGAGGCGGTCTTTGAAGAGTTATCGATCAAACAAAAACTCTTTAAGGAGTTAGAGGAGATCATTACGCCAGAATGTATTTTGGCGACCAACACCTCCTCGCTTTCAGTCACCAAAATGTCTGAAGGTCTTAAAAATCCAGAACGTGTTATCGGTTTCCACTTCTTTAATCCGGTCGCAGTAATGCCATTACTAGAGATTGCCCGTACCGAGAAAACTGATGATGCCACCACAGCTACTGCAGTATCTGTCGGTAAAGATTTAAAGAAGACGATGGTGATCGTCAAAGATGCGCCAGCATTTGTGGTCAACCGACTATTAATGCGTTTTATGGGCGAGATCACTGATGCGCTAGATGAAGGAACTCCTCCCGAGATTGCAGATAGCGCAATGGATCCACTTGGGTTACCAATGACCTCATTTGAATTACTTGGCTTAGTTGGACCCGGTGTTGCCTTACATGTTGGTCAATCTTTAAATAGCTCTCTTGGAGAGCGTTATCGCATTAGTCCGACAATTGAGCGCTTAGTAAAAGCTGGAGTAAAGACCTTCTACATCAAAGATGAAAAAGGCAACCAGTCAATCAATCCAGAAGCCGCTGCTTGTTTGCAACCAGGTGACAAGCCTTCTACGGCGGATCAAGTTAGATTGCGGGCGCTCACTGCGTTAGCAAGTGAAGCTCGGATGATGCTTGATGAAGGAGTAATTGCTACACCTGCCGAAATTGATTTGTGCATGATTTTGGGAACAGGTTGGCCATTACATCTAGGTGGAATTTTGCCATACTTGGATCGTGAAGGAATTAGCGAGGCTGTGACTGGTCAGCGTTTCCATCAACGTGGCGTTGCATCTCTTCCATAAAACCAAGTTCACCAGTACTGCGCAACTCAACAAGTGATCGTGCAATTTGTTGTGCGGTAATTCCTAGATCATTCAGAATTTCACCACGTTTTGCATGTTCAATAAATGTCAGTGGAACGCCAATTGAATGGACTGGGATATTTAATCCAGCATCTCGGAACATTTCAGCAACGCTGCTACCAATTCCAGAGTGACGAATTCCATCTTCAACCACAACAACTGCGCTATATCTTTGCGCCATAGTTAGTAATGCTGATGGCAAGGGTTTAACCCAAAGTGGATCTACAACTGTTACTCCAACACCTTCGCGGTAGGCCTGTGCCGCTGCTTCAACACAGATGGCAGCCATGGCGCCAACGCTAACAATTAAAATATCTGCACTTTCGCCACGGTATAAAACATCAATGCCATCTCGTCTTTCAAACGCTGGCAAATCTGCGACAACAGCGCCTTTTGGAAAACGAATTAAAGTTGGACGATCATTGATATTGACGGCCTCATTTAACAATTCCCGGAGTCGAGTGCCATCTCGTGGTGCTCCAATTTGTAATGTAGGAACAATTCCGGCAACTGCTAGATCCCAAATGCCGTGATGAGATGGTCCATCATCGCCAGTCACTCCAGCGCGATCCAAAACAAATGTCACTCCCGCGCCGTGCAGTGCAACATCTAGAAGCAGTTGATCAAAAGCACGATTTAAAAATGTTGAGTAGACCGCAACAACTGGATGTAGTCCAGCAAAAGCCATTCCTGCCGCACTGGCAGTGGCATGCTGTTCCGCAATTCCGACATCTATTGTCCGAGACGGAAACTCTGCCTGGAACTTATCCAAACCAGTTGGTCCAAGCATGGCTGCAGTCAACGCCACAATATCTTCACGCTTGCGGGCAATTTCAATTAATTCATTTGAAAATACCGAAGTCCAACTTGTTCCTGTAGTGCTTACTGGTTCACCAGTTTCAGGATCTATAACCCCAACTGAGTGGAATTTATCGGCTTCATTTTGCTCGGCAGGTGTATGACCGCGACCTTTTTCAGTAATTGCATGAACGATAACTGGAGCACCAAATTGTTTTGCTTGCTCAAGCGCCCGCTCTAGCGCTGAAATGTCATGGCCATCTACTGGACCTATATATTTAATTCCTAAATCTTCAAACATTCCCTGAGGGGCGATGATGTCTTTAATTCCTTTTTTCATTCCATGCAAAGTTTCAAAAATTGGCCCACCAACAACCGGGGTCTTCTCTAAAACGTGTTTTCCCCAATCCAAAAACTTCTCATAACCTTGAGTCGTCCGCAAAGTAGTTAAGTAATTTGAGATTCCACCAATAGTTGGACTATATGAACGCTCATTATCATTAACGACAATAACAAGGGAACGCATCTCGGCTGATGCAATATTATTTATTGCTTCCCAAGACATTCCACCAGTGAGTGCGCCATCCCCAACAACCACAACAACACTTCGATCTGTGGCACCTTGAAGTGAGAATGCCCGCGAAATTCCATCTCCCCATGAAAGGGCAGCGGATGCGTGAGAGTTTTCAAGCACGTCGTGCACGCTTTCTGAACGACTTGGGTAACCGGATAATCCCCCGCGTTGGCGAAGTTTTTCAAAGCCATCTGCACGGCCAGTTAAAATCTTGTGGACGTAAGATTGATGTCCAGTATCAAACAAAATTACATCTTTGGGAGATTCAAAAATTCGGTGTATCGCGATACTCAATTCAACAACACCAAGATTTGGTCCTAAATGACCACCGGTCTTACTCACTGAGTTGATTAAGAAACTCCGGATCTCAAGTGAAAGTTGATCCAATTGATCTGCACTCAAACCTTGCAAATCCGCAGGGCTGTTTATTGAGCTTAATAACTCACTCATATCGCCCCCCGTGAAAGATCAGGCTCATATTCTACTTGGCAAGCTACTTTCCGCTCGGCAAAAGAGATCTGAGCACATACTGCATGATGCCCCCGTGTCGGTAATAATCGGCCTCGCCAGGGGTATCTATCCGCACCAGCGCGCGGAAGGATTTATCTCCGTATGACACTGTTACTTCGCGAGGTGTTGACCCCGAATTGAGTTCCTCAATGCCGGTAATCGAAAAGATTTCATCACCAGATAAGTTTAATGATTGCGCACTCTCCCCTTCGAGATATTGAAGAGGCAGCACTCCCATACCGATCAGATTTGAGCGATGGATCCGTTCGTAAGATTGTGCAATTACCGCTTTGACACCAAGAAGTGCAGTTCCTTTGGCAGCCCAGTCGCGTGATGATCCAGAGCCATACTCTTTACCGGCAAGAATTATTAGCGGCGTTCCACTGCTTTGATACTGCATTGATGCGTCATAAATTGTGGATTGCTCTCCACCATTTAGGTAATTCCTAGTGAAGCCACCTTCAACTCCCTCTAGTAATTGATTTTTCAATCGGATATTTGCGAAGGTTCCCCGAATCATTACTTCGTGATTTCCACGTCGTGATCCATATGAATTGAAATCTTTACGATCAACTCCATGTTCTGCTAAATATTTACCAGCCGGTGAATCGGCTTTGATATTTCCGGCAGGTGAGATGTGATCTGTTGTTACTGAATCACCTAATTTCGCCAGTACCCGGGCAGCTTTAATATTTTTAACAGGAACGGGGTTGCGTGGCATTCCTTCAAAGTACGGAGGTTTGCGCACATAAGTTGAATCAGCATCCCAGGCAAAAGTTTTTCCAGTCGGGGTATCAAGTGCTTTCCAACGATGATCGCCATCAAATACGCCCGCATAATCCTTAGTAAACATGGCTGAAGTTATTGATGATTCAACAGCTGCTGCGATCTCATGTGCTGATGGCCAAATATCTCGCAAGAAAATTGGTGCACCATTTGCATCGTTGCCCAGTGGATCTTTCTCAAAATCATGATCCACGGTTCCAGCAAGTGCATAGGCAACCACTAGTGGCGGAGACGCCAAGTAGTTCATCTTTACATCTGGACTAATGCGGCCCTCGAAGTTTCGATTACCTGACAAAACTGCCGCAACCGCTAAATCCTGCTCATTAACGGCTTTGCTAATTTCAACTGGTAGTGGTCCTGAGTTTCCAATGCAAGTTACGCAACCATAACCGACCAAGTTAAATCCAAGTTTTTCCATATACGGCATCAAACCTGCACGCTCGTAGTAATCCATTACAACTTTTGATCCGGGAGCAAGAGTTGTTTTCACCCAAGGTTTTGATGTCAAACCTTTTTCAACAGCTTTCTTTGCTAGGAGTGCAGCACCAAGCATTACTGATGGGTTTGAGGTGTTTGTGCAAGAAGTGATTGAAGCAATAACTACATCGCCATTTTTAATGGTGGTTGCTTTCCCATTTACTCCAACTGCAATTGGTGATTTCCCAGTTTTTTCAGTGAAGTAAGTTGGAAGAACTTTGGCAAACTCGGATTTCGAATCAGTTAGTGAGATTCGATCCTGCGGACGTTTTGGTCCGGCGATAGATGGCACAACTGTTCCTAAATCAAGTTCCACAACTTCAGAGAAACGCGGTTCTACTGACGGGTCATGCCAAAGACCTTGCAACTTCGCATAAGCTGCAATTAATTCGACTTGGTTATCGCTACGACCAGTTAGTCGCATATATCGCAATGTCTCTTCATCAATTGGGAAGATCGCACATGTTGAGCCGTACTCAGGGCTCATATTTCCAATCGTTGCTCGGTTTGCCATCGGAATTTCAGCAACACCTGGACCGTAAAACTCGACAAATTTTCCAACAACTCCATGCTTACGCAAAATTTGAGTAATTGTTAACGCTAAATCTGTAGCGGTAGTTCCAGTTGGTAATTTTCCAATTAACTTAAATCCAACAACTCTTGGAATCAACATTGAGACTGGTTGGCCGAGCAAGGCCGCTTCAGCTTCAATTCCCCCAACGCCCCAACCAAGTACACCCAAACCATTAACCATGGTGGTGTGTGAATCAGTACCAACAACGGTATCTGGATAGGCACGCAATACTTCAGATACTTTGGGCAGAGATGATGGAGCGCACCGACCTGCCCAATGCGATTCTCGAGGCCACCATCGCTGGGTTCGTCCAGCCCGACCAGGTCGACCTGCTCTCCCACTTCCGACAGCGATTCTTCGACGAGATCGTGC
>SYCR01000057.1:0-16372 GCA_005786885.1 Actinomycetota bacterium
CAAGGATCCAGCATTAACTTCATAGAAAGCTCGGACGTGGCTGCAGAAGATGCAGGACTGGCAAGAACCCTAAAGATAATAGCTCAGGCGATGACGAGAGATTTAATCCCCATCTTGGCCGGACTCTAGACCTAGCCGACCGTTTCTGAGTCTAAAAGTCCGATAATCACGATTGTATAAAGTTTGCCCAAACCTCTATCCCTGGCCCCAATCATTATGGTTAAGTACCCCGTGGATTTTTTTTATATCGTTCCAAAAATGAGGGGGTGCAGTTTCCTATGGGCAATGAAATAACCCAACAAGACATCGCATCCAGCCTAGGGGTATCAAAATCCACTGTTTCTTTGGTGCTGCAAGGAAGTCCATTAGTTGCAGATGCAACTCGTAAGAAGGTGCAAGAGTCTGCCGAGCAACTCGGCTATGTCTATAACAGAGCAGCTGCAAGTCTGAGAAGCCGACAAACTGGAAACTTAGGCTTAATCGTCAGCAGTGTTAGTAATCCCTTCTTCGCTGAGTTAACAAATGGTGTTGAACAGTTCTTAGGTGTAGAAGAAAAAACTGTTCTTCTCGGGCAACACTCTGAAGATCTTGCAGCACAAAAGCGATTAATTAATTCAATGCTTGAGTCTCGAGTGGACGGCCTCATTATTGTTCCAGCATATGGAACATCGGCTGATGATTGTTCTCGACTTCTAACACTAAATATTCCTACGGTTCTTCTTACTCGCCGAATTTCAAAGATTAATCTTCATTACATTGGCTCAGACAACGTTTCTGGTGCATACGAGGCAGTGCGTCACCTTATTGCTCATAAGCGTAAAAGTATTGTTCTGATAGGTGGCCAAGTTGGCACACCTGCCCATAACGAACGCCTAGAAGGACTTACTCGCGCCACACAAGAAGAAAAGATTCCCGCCTCAAGAGTTAAAATTATGGGCAATGGAGCAACACGTCAATCAGGATTTAACTTAACTCAAGAATTAATCGCATCTGGAATCGACAATATTGGAATTCTTGCTTACAACGACATCGTTGCTTTGGGAATTCTTGGCGCTTTGAAAGAAAGTAAGTACAAAGTTGGCCGCGATCTTTCTTTAATAAGTATCGATAATATTGAATCTTCAAAGTTTGAAACTCCAGCTCTTTCAACCGTTGATGTAAATGCACCAGAGCTCGGACGTAAAGCTGCAGAGTCACTATTACAAATAATCGCAGGTAAAGAAAAAGTAAAAAAGACCGTCTTCTTGAATAACAAACTAATCATTCGCGAAAGCTGTGGATGTAATGAAGATAAGAAGGTTTCATGATGAAGTGGTCACTAATTGGTGCAAGCGATATTGCTGCAACTCGACTAATCCCTGCGATGCGCGAACTTGGCCATGAGGTTTATGGCGTTATGAGCTCTAACGCTGATCGCGCAAAGGCCTATGCAGCTGAAAATGGAATCAACAATTTCACCATTTCTCTTGATGAAGCAGTCAACTGGCCAGTTGATGCCGTTTATGTCAGCACTACAAATGAGCTCCATGCAGAACAAGCCATTGCAGCCGCCAAAGCAAAAAAACATATTTTGTGCGAAAAGCCTCTTGCCATGGAAATTGCAACTGCAAAGAAAATGGTAGAAATTGCGGCTGAGTGTGGTGTTGTTTTTGCAACGAACCACCACCTACGTTGCTCCGGTACTCATCGCAAAATTCGCGAAATTATTTCAACTGGACAAATCGGAACAGTTTATTCCGCAAGAATTAATCATGCAGTTTCACTGCCAGAACGTCTTCGTGGGTGGCGCTTAGACGCTGCGGCTAAAGGTGCTGGTGTTGTTCTGGACATCGTAGTTCACGACGTCGACTCTATTCGAGCTGCACTGGGAGCAGATATTGTTGAAGTAACAACTTTTGTCTCTACTCAATCGCTGGGTCAAAACGGCATCGAAGATTCTTCGATGTGTTTATTTCGAATGAGTAATGGCGCATTGGTATCTAGCCATGAATCATTCGTTGTGCCCTACGGAGAGACCTCTTTTGAGATAAATGGAAGCGCCGGATCTATCGTTGCCACAAATGTTATGGGCCAAGATCCAGTTGGTGAACTAAGACTTCGCACTGCAGCAGGTGATCAAATCGTAGAACCTGATGATCGTGAAAATCTCTATGTTTATTCACTTCGTAAATTTGAAGCTGCAACCAAAGGAAATGGCTCACCCGCAGCCGATGGGAAGGATGGAATCGCCTCACTTGCAGGAGCAGTTGCAGCGCTTGAATCGGCTAAACAAAAGAAAACCATTTATGTTGTTTCACTTACGCAAGGTGCAAATTCATGAGCAAATCTACAACATTAAGAGATGGACTTAAGGTCCCGGTTTTAAGTGGTGAAGCTGCTGCCAAACTGATTGAAGATGGAGCGGTCATTACGATTTCTTCATCCTCTGCTCTTGGTTGTCCAGATTTTGTTCTTAAAGCAATTGGCGAAAGATTTGTTAAAGAGTCATCTCCAAAAAATCTCACGGCCATTAGCCCAATTGCTGCCGGTGACATGTATGGAGTTAAAGGTATTGACCATATTTCAAAAAAGGGATTACTTTCAAAAATAATTGCAGGTTCATATCCGAGCGGTCCTTCATCATTTGAGCCTCCTTTGATTCGTGAGTTAATTTCTAATGAAGAAATTGATGCATACAACCTTCCAAGTGGAGTTATCTTTCAAATGCATCGTGCCGGCGCAGCCAGACAACCTGGCGTTTTTAGCAAGGTAGGAATGGATACTTTTATTGATCCACGCATTTCAGGAGGAGCTCTTAATAAAAAAACTCCCAAGGACTTCGTTAAAGTCGAAAACTTTCGTGGCGAAGACTGGTTGTTCTATCCTGGTTTAACTCCGGATGTTGCAATTATTCGCGCAACGACTGCAGATGAACATGGCAACCTGACATATGAGCATGAGGCATCTCCGCTTGGTGCACTTGATCAGGCATATGCCGCACATAACCATGGCGGAATTGTCATTGCGCAGGTAAAGCAAGTTGTTGCCGCAGGAACCTTAGATCCAAAATATGTTCGCGTTCCTGGAATTCTGGTCGATGCAATAGTCATCGACGTAGATCAGATGCAAACAACGATGACTCAATATGAACCATCACTTTCTGGTGAAAAGTTTGAAGGTGGCGAAGACGCCGATGCTTTGGATTTTTCACTTGAGACAATCATTGCTCGCAGAGCCGCACAGGAGCTTCAGAATGGCTGGATCGTAAATCTTGGATTTGGTATTTCTGCAGTGGTACCTCGTGCATTAACCGAAAAACCAGGGCACGCTGATGTCACGTGGATTATTGAACAGGGCGCAGTCGGTGGAACTCCTGTCACAGGTTTTGCTTTTGGGTGTGCTCATAATCCAGATGCGCTGATGCAGAGCGCAGATCAATTCACTCTATTACAAGGTGGCGGATTTAATGCAGCGATGCTTAGTTTCCTTGAAGTAGATGCTCATGGAAATGTAAACGTCTCTGATCTACCAGGTCGCACACATGTAACTGCAGGAGTTGGTGGCTTTGCAGATATTACGTCAAGTGCGCCATTCATCATTTTTAGCGGATATTTCACTGCCGGAAAAAAGGAGATTGAAATTTCTAGTGCTGGACTTAACATTAAGAGTGATGGTTCCATTGGAAAATTTGTTCCAGAGGTTTCACAGATAACATTTAGTGGACAACGAGCACTGGCAAATGGCCAAAAGGTATACTACGTCACCGAGCGTTGTGTCATAGAACTACGCAAAGAAGGCCTTACGGTTATTGAAATTTCGCCAGGTGTGGATTTGCAAAGAGATATTCTCGATAGAGCAGGTATTCCTCTAATAGTCGCAGATAAATTGGCAACTACTAACTCTTCAATATTTGAATCTCCGGAGGTGTTGGCATGAGCAATCTTGCGCAACTAACAATCTCCGGAAGCATCGCTACCATCACTCTTAACCGCCCTGAAAAGCGAAACAGCATTACTCCAGAGATGATGACTGAGTTAGATTCAATTTTTGCATCACTTGAAAACAACGCTGATGTGCGTTTTGTTATCGTTACTGGTGCCGGTGATAAAGCTTTCAGCACTGGTGCAGATTTGAAGAGTTTTGCTTCTCATGATCGTGATTCGGCACGCAGAAATTGGATTCCATCAGGACATCGCATCTATAAGAGATTTGCCCAACTTCCACAAATAACGATTGCAGTTATAAATGGCGATGCAATGGGCGGGGGACTTGAGCTTGCACTAGCTTGTGATTTCAAAGTTGCAGTAGACAACGCTCGAATGGGCTTATCTGAAGTTGGTATAGGAACGCTTCCAGGATGGGGTGGAACAGGACGCCTTGTGGATGCAATTGGAATTTCTCGCGCAAAGTACATGGTGTTAAGTGGTCAAATTATTGATTCAAAGACTGCCTTGGAATGGGGACTTCTTCACCATGTATACGCGGCCTCTGAAATTGAGACTGGTTTAAAAATATTGCTGGCTCAACTTGAAAAAGTTGGCCCAATAGCACAACAAATTGGTAAGCAGTTGATGTCTACCTTTGAAAACAAGAGCAATACCGAAGTTCTCGAAGCTTTCGGTGGAGCACTAACTGTAACAACTGAAGATCTTGCCGAAGGGATTAACTCCTTTAGTGAAAAACGCCCACCGAAATTTAAGGGAAAGTGAAACGATGATAAAAGCTATCAAGCAAATTGACTTCAAAATGACCATTGATGGAAAGTCAGTTGAAGCCTCATCAGGCAAGCGCTTTGAGCGCGTTAGTCCCGGACATGATGTTGTTGTCGGAACATATCCAAATGGAGATGTTAGCGACATTGATGTAGCAATTGCTGCTGCACGCAAAGCATTTGATCAAGGCTCATGGCCACGTACTAGTGGTGCTATCCGAGCTCGCGCTCTACGAAAGGTTGCAGAGTTTATTGAACGCGATATCGAACTTCTATCTCGCATTGAAGCTCTTGAAAGTGGAAAGCCAATCGTTCAAGCACGTGGTGAGGTAGCAGCGACTGCAGAGATTTGGTACTACGCAGCAACTCTGGCGCAACATTCATACGGTGATTCACACAATGCCCTTGGTGAAAATTACCTTGGATTGATTCTTCGTGAGCCAATTGGCGTTGTTGGAATCATTACGCCTTGGAATTTCCCTCTACTTATTGTCAGCCAGAAACTTCCATTCGCATTAGCTGTGGGATGTACTGCAGTTATTAAGCCAAGTCAGTTAACACCTGGAACAACATTGATGTTAGGTCAGTATTGCAAAGATGCAGGAATTCCAGATGGTGTAGTCAATATTGTCTCTGGACAGGGATTAGTTGGCGCTCGTGTCGCAGAACACAAAGACATCGACATGGTTACTTTCACGGGTTCAACAGAGGTTGGTAAGAAAGTAATGACTGCTGCCGCTGGAACTCTTAAGAAGGTTGGATTAGAACTGGGTGGAAAAAATCCACAAATCATTATGGATGATGCCGATCTTGAGGCCGCTGCAGATGCCGTTGTATTCGGTGTCTACTTCAATCAGGGTGAGTGCTGTAACTCTGGAAGTCGAATCCTTGTACAAAAATCAATTGTAGATAAGTTCATGGCAATCGTTGTTGAAAAAGCTAAGAAAGTGAGCGTCGGCGATCCATTAGATGAGAAGGTTCTTGTTGGTGCGATTGCCAGCAATGAGCAGCTTGAAACTATTCAAAAGTATATTTCTCAAGGTAAGGCATCAGGAGCAAAGCTTGTACTCGGCGGAGATGAAATGAAGAGTGACAAGGGCCGCTACTTTGAGCCAACAATCTTCACCAAAGTTACTCCAGATATGAGTATTGCCAAAGAAGAAATTTTTGGTCCAGTACTTTCAGTCCTCGAATTTGATGACGTAGAAGATGCAATTGAAATTGCAAACTCAACAGTCTATGGACTCTCTTCAGGTATTTGGACTAAGAACATTGACCAAGCAATTAAGTTTGCAAAGGGAGTTCGTGCAGGCACTGTTTGGATTAACTGCTGGATGGATGGGTTCCCAGAAATGAGCTTTGGTGGATTTGGAGAAAGCGGTATAGGTCGCGAACTCGGAAGACATGCAGTAGAAGAATTCACTGAGCTAAAGACGATTGCAATTCATACTGGCCAGAGAAAAGCGTGGCTTGTATGAGCACACTAAAAAATGGTGTTGTAATTCCTGAATCAACAAAGCTACTTGCTCAGCAAGCAATTGGCGTTGTTGATATAAAGGTTCGCAACCTCATTACAAACCATCCTGATTACTTTCCTTTGTATACAGAAAAGGGAAAGTGGAAGCATGGCAAGGAAGCTTGGACCAATTGGTGTGAAGGTTTCCTTGGGGGACAAATGTGGATTTTGGCTGACCATCTTGATAAAGAGTATTGGCGACCAAAGGCTGAACATTATTCAACTCTTTTGAAGGGTCGAGAGCTAGACCGAGAGGTTCACGACCTTGGCTTTACTTTTTGGCCTACTTGGAAGAAGTGGTACAAGGAGACATGTGACAAGACAATAAATGAGGTTGTTGTGACTGCAGGAAAGACGATGTCACTACGATTTAATAACAAATCAGGATTTTTACGCTCTTTCTTGGCCGAAGATAGCACGTTCATCGACATCATGATGAACGTTGGGATCATCTTCTACGCAGCAGAACAGCTAGGAGATAAGAAGATCCGCGACATCGTAGATACGCACTGTTTACAAACTCGCAAATACCTTGTCCGTGGAGACGGCAGTACATCACATGAAGGAATTTTTGATTTGAACACTGGATTTTTCTTACGTCAAACAACCCAACAGGGTTGGCGTGATGATTCTTCATGGGCGCGCGGACAGGCATGGGCACTTTATGGTTTTGGTACTTGTTATGCCTTTACAAATGACAAGCGTTACCTAAAGGCAGCAGTTGCAACAGCAGATTTCTTTATTGATCGCACAGGCGATCGAATAATTCCACCAAATGACTGGGATGAAATAAACCCAGCAATGAGTGTGGAGTCCTCAGCAGGAGCTATCGCCGCTAGTGGACTTCTACAACTTAGTCAGTTAGTTGATGAACCAGCTAAGGCTAAGAAATACGCAGACTTCGCAATCCGATCAATCGAGGCAATGTGCTCACCAGAGTACTTGGCGATCGACGAGCCGGAATGGGAAGGCGTGTTAAAGCACGGTAGCTACCACGAGCAAAAAAACCTTGGGGTAGATGAGTCAGTGATGTGGGGCGAGTACTTCTTCACCGAAGCCTTAGACAAGGTGCTCGGTGGAGAAATGGTCGCAACAGATCGCTGATTTCTTTAATTAGGTAAAGGTAAGCATCGAATCTTCACTTCGAGGATTCGGTTGAGAATAAGGAGAAGATATGTTGAAAGCAAAAGGTAAAGTCGGTGTTGCAGTTTTCACAGCTGTTGCAATGTCTTTGTCTGTTTCAATTGCACCAGCAAATGCATCTGGCAAAATAGAAGTATTCTCATGGTGGACTTCAGGATCTGAGGATGCTGCGTTGCAGGCAATTATTTCTGCAGCTGTAAAGGCAAACTCAGGCCTTGAGGTTGTTAACGCCGCTGTTGCTGGTGGAGCTGGAACTAACGCAAAGCAGGTTCTTGCAACACGTCTAGCTGGTGGAGATGTTCCAGAGATCTGGCAGACACACCCAGGTGGAGAGCTTGGCCAATACGTTGCTCAAGGTGTTCTAGCTGACATGACAGCAGTTTATAAGTCAGAGGGCTGGGACAAGGTTGTTCCGAAGGATCTTATTGCAAGCATGACATACGACAAGAAGACCTATTCAGTTCTAACTGGTGTACACCGCGCAAACACAATGTGGATCAGCTCAGCTGCACAGAAGAAGGCTGGCGTTTCACTAAGCGGTTCACTTACATGGCCAACATTCAAGGCTGCTGCTCTCAAGATGAAGGCAAAGGGAATTGCTCCTATTTGTCTTGGAGATAAAGACATCTGGACAGCTGCACAGCTTCTAGAAGCACTTATCGTTGCTGAAGAAGGCGCAGCTGGTTGGACAGCACTTCTAAACGGATCAAAGAAGTGGACATCTGCTGGAGTAAAGAAGGCAGTTGCAAACTTCAATGAGGCAATGACATGGACAAACAAGGATCACAAGGCTCTTGACTGGACAGGTGCAGTTGCGGCTCTTGCAAAGGGAACTTGTGGTGTGAACGTCATGGGTGACTGGGCATACGGCGAACTTCTTGTAAAGCAAAAGAAGGTTGACGGTAAGGACTTCACTTACGCAACATTCGGCGATGCAAACACATTCGTAACAGTTGGTGACTCATTCGTTATCGGAAAGACAGCGAAGAACCAAGCAGGAGCTGTTGCATTTGCTAAGGCAATCATGGATCCAAAGGTCCAGCTTGCATTTAACAAGCTTAAGGGTTCTGCACCAGTGCGTTCTGACGTAAGCACAACGACACTTGGCAAGTACCAGCAAGGTGCTGCAAAGGTCTTGGCTAACGGTAAGAAGGTTCCATCACTTGTACACGGACAGGCACTAGTTGCTGCTGCTGTTGGACAGGCTTATGCAGATGCAGTAACTCTGCTACAAGCTAACAAGGATGTAGCTAAGTTCTCAAGCGCTATGGATGCAGCAATCGCTGCTAATAAGTAAAAAGTGAGGGTGGAGATGGGGTTTCAAAACTCCATCTCCACCCTCAATAACATTAATTGATTGAGTAATTTCAAGGAGATTTTGATGAGTCAGGTAAAGACAAGTTCGAACCCGCCGATTAAGCGCAAAAAGCGTGGTGGCGATAAGAAAGCTGCCTTACTTCTCCTTCCATCTTTCTTAATTGTTTCCGTTTTCGTCTATGTCTTCATCACATACACAATTGGAGTTTCTTTAGCCGAAAACTGGATGCCCGCTAAGCCAAGTATGGCTCGAGGCGAAGATCCATTTGCAACCTATAAAAACCTCTTTCTCAATCCAAGATTCCAGTCTGATCTTCGCAACAGCTTCATCTTCACACTTTTATTTTTATTGGTAACCGTTATCGCTGGATTCTTTATCGCACTTGCAGTTCACAATATGGGCCGATCTAAAGGATTCTTCCGAGGCGTTTTCCTGCTTCCTTATGCGCTCTCATTTATTGTCACAGGTGTTGTTTGGCGCTGGCTCTTTAATCCTGATAGCGGGATGAATTTATTTCTTCAATATTCAGGGGTTGCAGCCGCCTATAAATCAATAAGGGGAGAAGAGCTTCGACCTGAATGGCTTACTTCAGCCACAACGCTCGGTGATGTGAGCGCTTTGCTTGAGAAGATAATTCCTGGCGGCACATTCATCCAGGTTCAAATGGGAATACCTTTGGCGCTGATTCCAGTGATAATTGCAACTTCATGGCAACTCTTGGGTTTTGCCATGGCGATGTTTCTTGCCGGACTAGTTTCAATTCCAGATGAGCTGCGCGAAGCATCGATGATGGATGGTGCAAAGGGTTCTCGTTACTACCGTTCTATCGCACTTCCTATGTTGGCTCCTATTTCTATCACAACGTTAGTTATCTTGACCCACGTAGCACTGAAGATATTTGACTTGATTTATGCGATGGCTGGCAGCGGAATCGGTTTTGCAACTGACATGCCGGGAATTTTTGTTTATGAATCTATGTATAAAGCACTCAAATACAACACTGGTGCGGCAGCTTCAATTGTAATGCTTGCAATTGTTTGCGTCATTGTGGTTCCATATTTAATTCATTCCAATAAAGAAACAAAGGGTCACTAATGTCAACAGATACTCTCGATAAGGTTAACTCTCGTATTCACAAAGGTGCCCATTCACGTTTTGGATCAAAATCAAGACGAGTACAGTTCATATTCCTTTGTCTTCTAGTCCCTCTTTTCACAATGCCTTTTTATGTAATGATAATGGCAGCATTTAAGACTCCACAGTTTGCTGAAGTTACAACAATGTGGCTTCCTCCTTCTCCATTTTCTTTCGATGGATTGCAGGAAGCTTGGTCTAAATTGTCACCAAATTTTTTCAATAGTTTTATCATGGTGGTTCCGGCAGTTGTAATCTCTAGTGCAATCGGTTCATTTAACGGTTATTTGCTTTCAAAATTCACCTTCCGCTTTAGCAACATAATGTTCACAATGATGCTAGTTGGAATGTTTATTCCATATCAGTCAATCCTGATTCCACTGGTTAAGTTTCTGCAGTTGGTTAACCTCTACGGATCAACTCCAGGATTAGTGTTAGTACATGTGGTTTATGGTATTCCAATCACAACCCTGATATTTCGAAACTTCTATGTCAGTATTCCAAAGGAGATCGTAGAAGCGGCATCTATCGATGGTGCTGGAATTCTGAGAACTTTCTTCTCAGTAATTGTTCCTGTCTCAATCCCTGGATTTGTTGTGGCAGGAATTTTCCAGTTCACAAATATTTGGAATGACTTCCTATTCGGTGTTATCACTATCGCTGATCCAACAAAACAACCTGTCACAGTTGCTCTGAACAATCTATCTGGTACTCAGACCGTTAACTGGAACGTACTTATGGCGGGTGCTCTTATTGCAGCAATACCTACGGCCATGGCTTACCTAGGTTTGGGTCGTTACTTCATCCAAGGTTTAACTGCAGGTTCTGTTAAGTAACATGACAATTACCTTGGAAACCGAGGTCGCCATAATTGGTTCTGGAATGGGCGGCGCAATGTCGGCTCGTGCCTTGGCCGAAAAAGGGAAGCAGCTTCTGGTCCTTGAGCGCGGCTATCGATTGCCACGGGAAGAACAGAACTGGAATCCAAACGAAGTATTTCTCAAGTCTCGTTATAAAAATGCAGGAACGTGGAGAGATTCTCAAGGTAAATCCTTTACACCTGGAGTTCATTACTATGTTGGCGGAAATACAAAGGTTTATGGTGCGAGCTTGCTTCGTTTTCGAGAAAAAGATTTTGAAAAGTATCAAGCTGCCGAAGGTGTTTCACCTGCTTGGCCTTTTTCATATTCAGATTTAGAACCATATTATTTAAAAGCCGAGATGGCATTGAAGGTGCATGGAAATCCGGGTGAGGATCCAACAGAACCATGGCGCTCTGGTGACTATAAGTTTCCAGCATTAAGACATGATAAGTATGTAGAATGGTTTGCAAAGAAACTAACTGGGATTGGTTTGAATCCGGTACATATGGCAATGGGTGTTGACGTTCGAGAAGGTGGATTGTGTATTCGCTGTAAAACATGTGATGGCTTCCCATGCAAAGTTGGTGCTAAAAGTGATGCAGAAACATGTGGATTAGACCCAGCATTAGCAACAGGGTATGCAAAAATAATCGAAGGTATTGAAGTTACCCGTCTGGTACATGATGAATCTGGCAAAAAAATAACTTCGATAATCGCTAGGAAAGATGACCAGGATTATCAGATTGTTGCCAAGCATTTTATTTTGTCGGCAGGCGCGGCAAATTCTGCAGCACTTCTTTTAAAATCTAAATCTGAAAAGCATCCACGCGGATTGGCGAACTCCAGCGGTCTAGTAGGAAAAAATTGGATGGTTCACAATGCAACATTTATGGTTGGCTTCAATCCATTCCGTCGGAATAAGACTAACTTCCAAAAGACTTTAATGATTAATGACTGGTATTGGAACAGCCCACAAGGCATTCCTCTGGGAAACGTTCAGATGCTTGGAAAACTTCAAGCAGCGATGTTTAAAGTTGCGCGTCCTTGGGCACCTAACTGGGCTCTAACCTATTTAGCTAATCACTCATGTGATATTTACTTAGAGTCAGAAGATCTTCCTAATCAAGAAAATAAAGTAACGGTAGATAACGATGGAGTTATTCGGATTCACTGGAAAGCTAATAACATGAAGGCGCATAAAGGACTTGTTAAAAATGCTAAGAAAATGCTTCACAAAGTTGGATTCCCGATTGTGTTAAGTGAGACTATGGGAATTGAAACCAACTCTCATATGTGTGGAACTTTGGTTGCAGGAAATGACCCTCAAAAATCTGTTCTTGATAAACATTGCAAAGCACATGATTTAGAAAATTTATATGTCATCGATGCATCATTTTTTCCTTCATCAGCGGCTGTTAATCCAGCTCTTACCATTGCCGCACAAGCTTTTCGCGTCGCATCGGAAGTGAAGTTCGCATAATGACGCTCAATCGCCAAAGTGCATTAGAGCACGAGAAAGAGTTATCAGAAGCTCCTTGGACCCGACAGGATCTTATTGAACTGGGAAATTCAATCGTTGCTGATTCTCAGAATAAGAAATTAGTTGTTGCAACGGCAATGTTTCTTAATGGTCAGCGTGTATTTCAAATAGCACTAGATGGAACATCTACTGAAAATGATCTATGGATCTCATACAAAGTCAATACCGTTGAGCTAACGGGACATAGTTCACTCGCACTCAGAGAAAAAGTAGAGGCTCTGAATATTCAAGAGGCTGATCTTGGTTTCAAAACTTCCAATCTTGCAGTTTGCGGAGGTGGATTTCCTTTAACAACAAAAAGAAAGTTAGTAGGAATTGCAGTCGTATCCGGCCTTCCACATCTAGATGATCATGACCTGATAGTTGAGCATCTGCGCCAACTGAAAAAGAAAAGGGGATGGTAGATGTCTACGCCTGCAGATTTTTGGAACGATCAACCAGTGATTCCAGTTGTTGTTATCAATAATGGTGATAATGCAGTTGAGCTAGCACGAACACTGGTTGCATCCGGGACAAAAAAAATTGAGATAACGCTACGCACACCTGCAGCACTTGAAGCGATTTCACGAATTTCAGCTGAAGTACCAGAGGCACTCGTAGGAGCAGGCACTGTGATAGATCTTCAAACAGCCACCCTTGCTATTGAAGCAGGCGCAAAATTTCTAGTTTCACCGGGTGCGACAAAAAATCTTCTTAAAGCACTTGAGGGCAGCGGACTTCCATATCTTCCTGGGTGCTCAACACTTTCTGAGGCTCTGGAACTTATTGATCATGGCGTCACAACTGCAAAGTTTTTCCCTGCAGTTGAGTCGGGTGGTACCGCATGGCTTAAAGCAGTCTCATCTGTGATTGCACAACTTTCATTTTGCCCAACAGGTGGAATCGGATTAGCTAATTACAAAGATTTTCTTACTTTGCCCAATGTCGTATGCGTGGGGGGTTCATGGATAGCACCTGCCAAGCTGATCGATGAAGGAAATTGGGAAGAAATCAAGCAGTTAGCAAGCCAAGTAAATATGGAAACTAAGTAGACAGGAGCAAGAAGATGAAAGATTACGGCCATTTCTCATACATTGTGGTTGGAGCCGGCGCCGCAGGGTGCGTAGTTGCAAATCGCCTAAGTGCGGATCCAAACAATACTGTCTTGCTCCTTGAAGCTGGCGGAAAGGATTGGAACCCGCTGATTCATATTCCAATCGGATTTACGAAACTAACAACGCCTGATGTTAACTGGGGTTTTAGTACAGTCCCACAACCTCAGATGAATGATCGTGAGATGTGGTATCCACAAGGTCGCACACTTGGAGGAAGTACTTCCATTAACGCAATGATCTACATTCGTGGCCATAGAAATGATTATGACACTTGGGCTCAGCAAGGAAATAAAGGCTGGGGCTATCAAGATGTACTGCCTTATTTTAAGAAATCAGAAAATAATGAACGTCTAAACAATAAATGGCATGGCATCGGTGGCGACATGAATGTCACGCAACAAACTCAATCAAATCCTTTGACTCGCGCTTTTGTTCGTTCGGCTCAAGAAGTGGGTATTCCATTTAATCAGGATGTAAACGGCGCCGAGCAGGACGGTGTTACTTTCTATGACGTAACTCAAAGAGATGTTCGACGTGAGTCATCTGCAACGGCCTTCCTAAATCCTGCAAAAAAGCGACCTAATTTAACTGTTTTAACTAGATCACAAGGCAGCAAGATCCTGATTAAGAATGGGCAGGCAATTGGCCTTGAATTTCTTCAAAAAGGTAAAAAGGCTGTTGCATACGTTGATAAAGAAGTAATTCTTTCAAGTGGCGCAGTTAACTCTCCAAAGCTTTTACTACTTTCAGGAGTTGGTCCAGCCGATGAACTTCGAGCTGCAGGGATTGAAGTTGTTCACGATCTCCCAGGAGTAGGTAAGAATTTTCAAGATCACATGGATGTTTACATTACTGCTGAAACGTCACCGGTTAGTTACAACATGGAAGATCGTCCAGATCGTGCAATTCGACATGGAATCCAATATCTCCTTTATAAGACTGGACCTGTGACCGCATGCGTTGCAGAGGCCGGTGCTTTTATTCGAAGCAGTGACAAGGTTGATTCACCAGATATTCAAATTCACTGTCTGCCTGCTTATGTAATCGACCATGGACGCAAGCGCGTTAAGGGTCACGGAATCACAATTAATACCTGCAACTTACGTCCAAAGAGTATTGGCGAAGTTAAATTGCGCGACACAAATCCAACTTCAATTCCACTTATCAACCCTGACTTCTGTGGTGATGAAGCGGGATATGACTGGAAGATTTCGATGGAAGGCTTTAAGTGGGGTAGAAAAATCCTTGCGGCTGAAGCTTTTGCTCCATACATTAAGAAGGAGTTCATGCCTGGTGTAGATGTTCAAGATGAAAATCAAGTTCGAAAGTACATTAAAGAGTGGTCAAAAACTGATTATCACCCAGTTGGATCTTGCAAGATGGGAAGCGATGAGATGGCAGTTGTAGACACTCAACTTCGCGTGCATGGACTTAAGGGTCTACGAGTAATCGATGCATCGATCATGCCAACTCTTATCAGTGGAAACACACAGGCACCTTCGATCATGATCGGTGAAAAGGGCGCTACAATCGTATTGGCGGGACAAGTTGTCTGATACACGAAGCGCGATGAAAATTCGCCAAAAGTCCGAGTGTGATTTTGATATTGTCTCACTTGGCGAAGTTATGTTGCGACTTGATCCTGCAGAGGGTCGAGTTCGCACTGCGCGCCACTTTGATGCCTACGAAGGCGGCGGTGAATACAACGTTGCTCGTGGTCTACGAAAATGTTTTGGTCTTCGTGGAGCGATTGTTACGGCACTTGCAGATAATGAAGTTGGACGTCTTATTGAAGACTTCATGCTTACAGGAGGCTTAGATCTAAATTACGTGAAGTGGGTTAAGTACGACGGAATCGGTCGCAGTGTTCGTAATGGCTTGAACTTTACTGAACGCGGATTTAGCGTTCGAGGCGCAGTAGGTGTTAGTGATCGCGGGAATACTGCAATTTCACAGATGAAACCAACTGATATCGATTGGAATGAACTTTTTGGTCGTGGAGTGCGCTGGTTTCATACCGGTGGAATTTTTGCGGCACTCTCTGACTCCTCAGCCGATGTTGCAGAAGTTGCCATGAAAGCTGCCAGAGCTAACGGCACAATCGTCTCGTATGACTTGAACTACCGACCATCTCTCTGGGAAGCAATTGGTGGTCAAGCAAAGGCCCAAGAAGTCAATAAACGTTTAGCTAAATATGTTGATGTCATGATCGGAAATGAAGAGGACTTCACTGCAAGCCTTGGCTTTGAAATCGAGGGAGTTGATGAACACTTAACCGATCTTGATACTTCAAGCTTTAAGTCAATGATCACTCAAGCAGCAAAGGAATACCCAAACTTTCAGGTAATCGCAACGACACTTCGTGGCGTGAAAAGTGCATCCCGAAATGATTGGGCAGCGATTGCTTGGTCTCGTGAAGAAGGATTTGCTGAATCCACCCAACGAAAAGATCTTGAAATCTTTGATCGAGTAGGTGGCGGTGATTCATTTGCTTCGGGTCTTGCTTATGGCCTTATGGAAATAGGTTCTATCGCAGAGTCGGTTGAGTACGGCGCAGCACATGGAGCACTGGCAATGAGCACCCCCGGAGATACCTCAATGGCAACGCTCAGTGAAGTAAAAAAGCTTGCAGAAGGAGGGAGCGCTCGAGTAATTCGTTAAAGGCAACGACATTTGAAAAACGTGAAGAATTTTTAGTTGAGATCTTCGTAATTGCAATTGTTGTAGGGCTTCACATAATTGTCACAGCAAAACTCGGTCGAATTTCGTAACCTTCATAAAGTAGTGCGATTCAGATTTCGATTAAGAGTTATAGGACACTGACAATCTGAGCTTGTGAAGAGAAATAATAGACGGGGTTATGACCTTTTCCAAGGGGAAAATAGGCCAACTTTCCTGACATTACTGCTTCTACTGATGACCGTGCTGCTAACAATTGCAAGACCTACCTGACTTTTTACCCCCAGGAGAGCAGATCTCTGTAATGAACATACTGCTTGGATATTGATTACACGAAAGTAACAAATCACATTTTTTGGGGTTCAAGCTCTTTTTATATTTGAACTACCTAGCTA
>SYCR01000058.1:0-8066 GCA_005786885.1 Actinomycetota bacterium
ACTGGTACTGGAGCGGCATTGAAATTTCTAGCCGCAGCATTGCAATCTAAAGCAATCGTTGAAGTTGGATGCGGAAGCGCTGTTGGTACTTTGTGGTTATTGCGCGGATGTGATGAAAATTCAGTAATAACTTCGATCGACACAGAAGCCGAACATTTGCAAATGGCACGTGCCGCATTAGAGGATGAGGATATTGCTCCAAACCGAGTCCGTCTTATTAATGGAGAAGGTTCTGAAATTTTGCGCAGACTTACTGATGAAGGCTATGACATGGTTGTACTGCGTGAGATTGGCAGTGAACATTTGGTTGAAGATGCTTACCGGATTTTGCGCCCAGGCGGCGCCCTAGTTATCGACCATGCAATGCGCGACGGAAAAGTTGCTGACCTTTCGCAGCGAGATGAAGTAACGGTCTCACTTCGCGAGGCGATTCGTGGAATTCGTAGTGACCGGACACGTTGGCTTACCCTCTTACTCCCGGTCGGAGATGGGCTGCTGATTGCCCTGAAACTCCCCAGTAAACTCTCATGATTCTTTAGTTTTTATGGCGCATTCTTGGTTTTTGCCCGTAGGTTTAACATTGAGCAGCTTAGTAAGGAGATTCAAATGAATGAACCAGGTTGGTGGTCAACGCCTAGCAATTCAAATTCGGGCTCAGATACACCGGATGTACCCCGTTCATTTGCTGCGCCACAACAAGGTGCCCTTAATGCCAACAGCTCGTTCAACTCGTTGCCTCCTCAATACGCAAATAATTTTTTACCGCCATCCAGACAATCAAGAAAACGCAAGGGATACATTCCATTTAATGTTGCGGTCACAATGGCTGTTATTGCCGGTGGCATCGGTGGAGTGATTGGAAATGTGGGCGGTGACTCTTTGTTAGATGCAGGTGCGAAATTTGTTTCAGTAAATAACTCAATCGAAAGAGCTCCAGATTCAATCTCTGCATTGGCGGCAAAAGTTTTACCTTCAGTTGTTTCCATTTCGATACGGAAGGGATCGCTGGGTGGAGCAGGAACAGGTTTTGTAATTAGATCTGATGGGTATATTTTGACAAATAACCATGTGATTGAAGGTGTAGCAAGTGGTGGTTCACTTCGAGTTTCATTTGATGATGGCAAAACAGTCAATGGAAAGATAGTTGGAAGAGATTCTGCTTACGATTTAGCAGTCATCAAAGTTAATCTCAAAGGTCTAACTGCATTGCAATTTGGAGACAGTGACAAAGTCCTAGTTGGAGACAGTGTCATAGCAATTGGCTCACCGCTTGGATTGGCCGGAACTGTAACCTCAGGAATCATTAGTGCAAAAGATCGTGCAGTAACAGCGGGAAGTGGAAATTCTGAAAGCTCCTTTATCAATGCTTTACAAACAGATGCTGCAATTAATCCAGGAAACTCGGGCGGTCCCTTAGTTGATAAATCTGGTGCAGTTATTGGCGTAAATTCTGCAATTGCAACTTTGGATTCATCCTCATCTCAAGTCGGATCAATTGGACTTGGTTTTGCAATTCCAATAAATCAGGCTCGTCGCACAGCTGAGCAATTAATAACCACGGGTAAGTCTTCGCATCCAATTATCGGCGTATCTCTTGATACTAGGTACTTAGGTGGCGGTGCACGTATTGCGGAAGTCCTAGATGGAAGTCCAGCCGCCAAATCTGGGATTGTTGTCGGAGATACGATCATCGAAATTGATGGGAAAACTGTTGAAAGTGCTGATGAATTGATAGTGGCAGTTCGAGCTAAACAACCTGGTGATTCAGTGAAATTGTTGTTATTAGCAAATGGCAGCAAACGGACGGTCACGGTAGTTTTGGCAGCTTCATCAGATTAAGGCTTAGGATGGCACCATGTTGGATATTGGTGCCGGGGAAATATTGGGGCTTGGCGTAGTAGCGCTGATTCTGCTTGGGCCAAAACGTTTGCCAACTTTCGCCTCCGATGCTGCAAAGTTTTTGCACAAAGTAAAAGGATTTACCACTAATGCAACTGCTGAATTACGCGACAATTTAGGTCCGGGCTTTGAAAATATAGATGTAGCAGATTTAAATCCCAAAACGTTTATCCGAAAGCAAATGGATTCAGTGTTAGATGAAATTGACGAAAGTGATAAGCCTGGAAGCAAGGCAAAATTAGATCCAGAAGCACCGTAATTCATGTCAGAATCCGTAATTGATTTAATCAATCTTGCTTTAAACAAAGTGATAGACCCTGAGCTTCATAAGCCGCTTCCTGAACTGGGAATGGTAAAAAGTGTTGCATTTAAAGATGGCATTGCTCAAATTGAGATCTACTTAACAATTTCAGGTTGTCCGATGAAAGATCGGATTTTTAGTGAAATTCAAAAAGCTTTAGCAGATGTTCCAGGTGTTGTTGAAGTCGGCGTTAAGTACGATGTCATGAACGAAGCACAAAGAGAAAATGTAAAAAAGATTATTCGCGGTGGCGCTCCAGAGCGAGTTATTACTTTTGCGCAACCATCATCACTTACTCGAGTTTTTGGCATTGCATCAGGCAAAGGTGGGGTTGGAAAATCTTCTCTCACTGCCAACCTCGCTGTTGCATTGGCGCAAAGAGGGAAAACAGTCGGAATTTTAGATGCGGATGTTTATGGGCATTCCATTCCACGACTACTTGGATTGCTCGGCGCCAGACCAACTGCCATTGATAGCACCACTTTCATTCCGCCTGAAAATTATGGAATTCGCGTTGCCTCAATGGAAATGTTTAAACCAGAACGCGATGATGCAGTTGCCTATCGTGGCCCGATGTTGCATAAAGTTCTCGAACAATTATTAGCAGATGCATATTGGGGAGATTTAGATTTTCTTCTCCTGGATTTGCCACCAGGAACTGGCGATGTAGCGATTTCGCTGGGACAACTAATCCCGTCCTCTGAAATTATTGTGATTACTACTCCACAAGTTGCTGCGGCGGAGGTTGCCGAACGTGCTGGAAGAATCGCCCACCAATTGAAACAACATATTGCTGGAGTAGTTGAAAATATGTCTCCAGCTCCGCTGATTCCAGGTGGACCAGTTGTTGAACTATTCGGAAGTGGCGGAGGGGCAGAAAGTGCTCGCCGGCTTTCACTTCTTACTGGTTTTGATGTTCCGCTACTGGCTCAAATTCCATTTGATTCACGACTGGGTACCGGAGGAGATAGTGGCAAGCCGATCGCGTTAGGTGAACCAGAAACTCCAGCAGCACATGCGATTTATCAATTAGCGGATGCATTATTGAAGCGAAATAAAACTCTTGCAGGCAAGCCACTTCCACTTTTCACTAAGTGATTTACTCTTTTTCTTGACTCTCTTTAATCTCACCCAACAAGTCACGAATTTCTCCGCGAATGAAGTCGCGAGTTGCCACGTCGTTTAGTGCGGTACGCAATGAAGCGATTTCGCGAGTGATGTACTCGGTGTCTGCCAAATTGCGCTCATCGCGTGCACGATCTTCAGCAAATTGAATGCGATCGCGGTCTGTTTGGCGATTTTGAGCGAGCAAAATGAGTGGCGCTGCATATGAAGCTTGCAGAGATAAAATCAATGTTAAGAAAATAAATGGGTAATCATCAAAACGAAGATTTGAAGGAGCAAGGGAGTTCCAGAGCACCCACGAAATCACAAATCCACTCATGTAAACCAAGAAATTTGCAGTTCCTAGAAAGCGCGCGAATCGCTCAGAGAGCACACCAAATGCTTCTGAGTTAAATCCAAATCGAAAAGAGCGCTTCATTGAGCGCGGTAAATCAAGACGGTTGCTCATGAGAGTGTCTCCGTTCTGCCTATCAAATTGCTTTCATTTGCATTACGCCAGTTTTCAGGCAGTAAGTGGTCAAGTACGTCATCAACTGTGACAACTCCAAGCAATCGATCATTTGAATCAATGATTGGTACTGCAACCAAGTTGTATGTAGCAAAGTATGAAGAAATTTCGGCAAGATTTTTATCTGCAGAAAGTGCTTCGTTTTCAGTATCTATTACAGCACCTAACAACGTTGCTGGAGGTTCGCGCAATAAACGTTGGAAGTGCGCAATTCCGAGGAACTTTCCAGTAGGGGTCTCATAAGGAGCGCGGGTGACATAAATTTGTGAAGCGAGAGCAGGTGTAATTTCACTTTCACGTAAAGCTGCAAGTGCTTCAGCAACAGTGTTATCGGCAGCAAGAACGATTGGTTCGGTCGTCATCATTCCACCAGCTGAGTAATCTTCATAAGTCATCAGACGACGAACATCTTTCGCATCTTTTGGCTCCATCAATTGCAAAAGTGTCTCTGCTTTTTCACTACCAACTTCGCGCAAAAGGTCTGCGGCATCATCAGGATCCATCTCGCCGAGTACATCAGCCGCACGCTCGCCCTCTAATTGAGCAATAAGGGCTACTCGCTCTTCCTCATTCATTTCCTCAAGTACGTCGGCAAGACGCTCGTCATCAAGGGCGCGGGCAATTTCAATTCGGCGGTGCATCGAAAGATTTAGCAGCGCACTTGCAAGATCTGCGGCGTGCAGTGAAGCAAGAGTGGAAAGTAAGTTTGAAACGCCACGATCAGTTTCAGAGATTGTGAAATCTAAAACTTCATTCCAATCCAAAGTTATACTTGGACCGCGTCGGCGAAGTCCAGTATGTTTACGTGAAACCGAAACTTTATTTAGTAACCAATCGCCACGACGATTTTGTTCCATCGAAATATCTTCGATTACAACTCGCTCCCCAGTCGCACTCAAATTAATTGCGCGATCTAGAAACTCACCAAGTACAAGTAACTCACCTGGTCGTTGTTGGAAACGACGGACATTTAGCAAGCCGGTAATGACAACAGTTCCTGGTTCGATAGAGGTCACCCGGGTGATTGGAATAAAGATCCGCCGGCGTGGGGGCACCTCAACGATTAGCCCAAGAATGCGAGGAGCAGAGCCGGTTTGTAGGGTCGCGATTGCATCGCGCACCTTTCCGACTTGATCACCTGCAGGGTCAAAAACTGCGGTTCCAGATAGGCGGGCGATAAAGACTCGATTAATTCGATTCGATAGGTTGATTGCGCCGCTCATAAGGCAAAGGGTACCCGCTAGGGTCAGACTCATGTCTGCCCCAGAGATCGCCACTAGCGGCGCTAAAGGTATAAAACCGGCTGATATTGGCCGATTAATTATCGGCGTATTTGGTATCGGAACTTCCGGACCATTGATTGCTTTGGGTCAGATGGCGGTTCCAGTTGCGATTTTTTGGCGCAATTTAGGTGGCGCGCTTTTCTCACTTCCTTTTGCATTAAGAAGTGGCGAATGGCGCAAGATGAGTCGCAATGCATGGCTTTGGTCGGTGGTCGCTGGAGTTTTTCTTGCTCTTCACTTTATCTGCTTCTTTGCATCAATGCGCTTAACAAGTGTTGCAAGCGGTGTTGCCATAACTGCGGTGCAGCCAATATTTGCCGCAATCTGGGTTCGCCTGCGCGGAGCCAAAGTAGCCATGCAAGTTTGGTTTGGGATGGCAATTTCAATGGTCGGTGTTTTGATAATTACTGGGATTGATTGGCAGCTATCAACAAGAGCGCTGATTGGAGATTTAATTGCATTGCTAGGAGCAGCATTATCAGCCGCATATGTTATTGCTGGTGGACACGTACTTCGCGAAATCTCTCCAACTACATACACAACCATTTGCTATTTTGTTTGTGCCGTAACTTGTTTTGTGGTGGTGTTATTTACTGATGCGCCAATCATTGATTATCCAAGATATGAATGGTTGTTAGTTTTAGGTTTGATAGTAGGAGCACAAATTTTGGGGCATACTATGTTTAATCAGGTGTTGCAAAGAGTTTCACCAACGGTTGTTTCTTTAATTGTATTTTTTGAACTTCCCGTCGGCGCTTTATTAGCGGTTTGGTGGTTAGACCAAATCCCACCGGCTGGAGTAATCCCTGGTTTGGCTTTACTGTTAATTGGGTCAGGCTTTGTTGCTACTAAATCGGCCTCTCTACAGGTTGGTCAGGTGAAGAAAAATGATTGATTTGCATACACATACGACGGCTAGCGATGGCACCGATAAACCTTTTGAGATGCTAAAAAATGCAAAAAGCGCTGGATTAACCATCGTTGCGATGACTGACCACGACTCCACCGAAGGATGGCGTGAAGTAAGGTCCAAGAGAGACCAAATTCCGGTCGGGCTAACCATTGTTCCGGGCGCTGAAGTTTCTACTCGTACACAATTAGGAATGAGCGTTCATATAGTTGGACTTTTATTTGATGCGGAAAATCAACAACTTGCTAAATTATTATCAGATACTCGCGATGATCGAATTCCGCGCATGGAAAAAATGATCGAGAAGTTACAAGCGGCGGGTTATCAAGTAACAATGCAAGATGTCGAGGAGGTAAAGCCTCTTGGGGCCACGCTTGGTCGTCCTCATTTAGCTGATGCATTAATTAAAAATAGAGTTGTGGCTTCACGTGATGAAGCATTTGCAGAGTTATTGCATAACAACTCCCAATTTTATGTTTCACATTGGGCTCCGTCACCGGTGGAAGCAATTAAGGCAATTGCCGTTGCCGGAGGAGTTTCGATTTTGGCACATCCTTTTGCCGAAAAAAGAGGAGCGGTTTTAACTTTTGGCGAGATCATTGATTTGGCTGCTGCTGGACTTAATGGGATTGAACGAAATAAAAGAGACCATGATGAAGCCGCTCACAGCAAAATTGATCAATTGGCTCTCGAACACAATTTAATTAAGGTCGGATCAAGCGATTACCACGGTTCGGCGCGCGCGAATCAATTGGGAGAAGAGCAAACTCCACTTGATCTCTGGGAGAATTTAGCCAGCAAGGCAAGTGGAGACGAGGTGTTCACTCGATGAATGCATGGACCTTTGGTGTACAAGTATTTGTGACCCTCTTTGTCATTATGGACCCACCAGGAGTTGTCCCAATTTTTCTTGGTCTAGTTTCTAAATTCACGGAAAAAGAAAGACGCAAACTTGCTATCAAGACTGCAATTGTTTCGCTCACGGTAATTGTTACTTTTGCATTATTCGGCCAATTTATATTGAGTTATTTAAAGATTTCTCTCCCAGCCATGCAAGGTGCTGGTGGATTGCTTCTATTACTTGTCGCTCTTGAGTTATTAACTGGTAAAAATGAGAAAAAAGGTGATGAGGCTGGCCCAAGTGATGTAAATGTTGCTTTGGTTCCGCTCGGAACACCACTACTTGCTGGTCCTGGTGCAATTGTTGCCACAATAATCTTTGTTAAGCAGATCGAAGGCGTAGCAATGGGTGTCGCACTATTTACAGCCATTGGAGTTTTGCACTTAGTGCTTGCATTAATTTTGAGATATTCAACTGGAATAATTAAGGTGATTAAAACTTCTGGGGTGACTTTAATTGCACGAATTGCTGGTCTATTACTTGCAGCAATTGCAGTTCAAATGATTGCTAACTCAGTAACCGCATTTATCGCAGCCTGAAAGTGCGAAAAATCTTATGAGTGATCAACCTACTTTTGAAGGCATGCCCATAAAGCTATTTTCATGTACCCCATCGCGGCTTGATACCTGGCTGGATTGCCCACGTAAATACCGTTACACATACATAGATACCCCTCGCCCACCTAGAGGTGGTCCATGGGCGCACGCCAGCATGGGAGCAGCGGTCCATAATGCTTTACGCGAATGGTGGACCAAGCCCTTGGATGAACGAACCACCCAAGTAGGAGAAGTTTTACTAACCAAGTTTTGGCGGACCGATGGTTTTAAAGATGATGAACAAGCAGAACGATCTTTTGTGCGAGCTAAAGCCTGGATTACAAATTATTTAAAAACAGTTGATATCAATGATGAACCACGTGGCCTTGAAAGAACTGTGAGTGCAACTACAGAAACTCTTTCAATATCAGGACGCGTTGATCGAATTGATGAGCGTGATGGTGAATTAGTAATTGTTGATTATAAGACCGGGAGAAATGCCCCAGAAGTTGATGATGTTGCGTCATCTCTTGCATTAGCAATTTACGCAGTTGGCGCAGCACGAACAATGCGGATGAAATGCACAAAAGTTGAACTTCATCA